>NZ_CFQVBI010000040.1:0-13163 GCF_986095205.1 Megamonas sp.
GCTCTTTCTGGAAGTGGAGTATATTAATCATATATTATATGTTTATAGGTTTATATATTATATATTCATATATTATTTATATATAGTGTTTTCTCTTTGTTCTTTTTCCCTAATGTTTTATGGTATCAATTTTTTGTGTCCGGCTTCCAGCAGCTTTTTGTATTTGGTATCAAAAAGGCGTTCTTCAGAACATATCGAGCATGATAATTCGGTATCATTTCATCATGCCATGTTTACCCATCAATGCCGCAACTCCGAAAAGTACGGTATCAATTTCTTTCCCTATAGTTCTTATTGGGTTAGACAACAAGACGCATTAAAATGTATTCTCAAAGTGAGAATGTATTTTAATTTGCGTCATGTTTCCGCTTCTGCAATGCTTACTAAAGTGGAGTTACCTAAAAGGTAGTGGAACTTTACTAAGGATTGCAGAAGGGATAAAGAAACATACCTTAGAAGGGTGGGTGGGTTTACCGATAGCAAAACTATTGGAGCGTAACAAAGTGAAGCGATTAAGCCTTTTTGGTTCTTTTTTGGCGTTTGAAAAAAGAACTCCCCCCAATGAGGGGGGAAGGAACCTTTAAGCAACCTTTGTATTTTTCTCTTCTTCAACTTCTTCCACATCTAGCCTTATATTTAGATGCTGGGCTATGAATTTACTACCTTTAATAGCATCTGCCAATACAGTAAATAAAAATTTAGGTTCTTCTTTTATTGCTTTGCACCATGATTTTAAATAAGCCGCATTTTCTTCTCTGACGGTTACAGAAATACCCAAATATACACCAGACAAAGCCGATATTAATTCTGCTACAAGTTCTTCACGCCCATAATTGAATTTATCATTTTCATAAAATCCTTTTCGATTTAGTCTATTTTTAACACCTGTACTATGTCCCATTTCATGTAATTCTGTACCATAAAAACTTTCTCCGTCCTTAAATTGGCTCTTTAAAGGTAAAGTAATGCTATCATTTGATATTGAATAAAACGCACTATCACTAGAAACCGTTTGAATAGGACATACCCAATTTTGATTCTTATTCATTTCATCAAGTATTGGATTTACATACATTTCTTTCTCTTCTTGTGGCTGTTCCTCTCCTGAAAATTTAGCCTTTAATATATCCCATCTATTGGGATATTTTTCCGCAAAGTTTGTTTGGTCTAAATTAAAAACTTGGAAATATTTTGTATAAGCTGCTAAACGGTATTCTTTTTGTTCTTCTTCTGATAATTTGTTATATTCATCATATGAAATTTTTTCATTTGTCTGACGATGATAAGCACAAAATAATGTATAATAAACAGGAAAAGCAACAGCACCTTTTAGAACATTAATACCTTCGTTTCGTGCTTGATTGAATGTCAAAAAAACAGGAGTTTGATAATTATATTTTTCACACAAAAAATAAAGTAAAAAAGCGTTTCCACCACTATAAGTACGACCTGTTAAATTTTGTGGTAAAAAGTTCTGTTTAGAGTTGACTTTAGAGAACCAAGGTTTTTGCCAATTCATAGACAAGCTTTCAATTTTTTCAACCATAAGGTTTACAAACTTCTCTGCATTTTTATCAAAAGTAGATTTCATAATTTTGTTTGCTGTTCTTTATACTGGCAGCCAAACCAGCTTTAAAAGTTTATTTATCTCTTTATTTTCAATACTCAAAGATAGTAATTTTCTATAAATGTCGCAAATAATAAGACAATTATTTTTGTTAAAAATAGTTTATAATTGGCTGATTTTTAACGTATTATCTTTTCCCTAAAGTTTTATATATTTTGGGTGAGAGATAAGGTTTTATAAACGGAATATTCCCTTTAGGGAACATGAAGTCTATAAAACCGAATATCCAATGCCTTGCTTTTGTAGGTGCTTCATAGAAGCGGTGAAAAAAGCAAAGCATTGGATATACCTTAGAAGGGTGGGTGGGAAAATGCGTTAGGGATTGCAGCGGAAAGCCCACAGCGTAGCGAGGACTTGCAGCGAAAAGCCCGACCTGAAAGGTAACGCCCTATTTATTTCTTCTATTCATCAATCTTACTTTTTCATAACGTAAATACCTATACAAAGTAGCCTTACTTCCAATGTGTAAAATTCTACATATTTCATCTATAGAATAATCCCGATTTTCATATAAACGCTTTGCTGCTATAGCTTTTCTCTTTGCATCTTCCGATAACCCTATAGGTCGTCCCGTAAGTTTCCCTCGTTCTTTTGCAGCTTGTAATCCAGCCCTAGTTCGTTCTACTATTATTTCACGTTCATATTCAGCCAATGAAGCAAAAATTCCAAATTGACATCTTCCTAAAGCACTATTAGTATCAATACCATCAACTATGCTTTTGAATGCAATTTTTCTTTTCTGCAAACAATCAACTATATAAACTAAATCTTTCAAAGAACGTCCTAATCTATCTAGCTTCCAGATAACAAAAGTATCACCTTCTCGCAAATATGCAAGGGCTTTATCTAATTCGGGTCTATCCTTTACTCCTGATACTTTTTCCTCAAATATAAGTTTGCATCCGGCTTCTTTTAAAGCATCTAGCTGCAAATCTAAATTCTGTTCCCTCGTTGAAACACGAGCGTAGCCTATTATCTCCATTTTATTTAAATCCAAGTTTCATAAATTCAACTATTCGCGAAACTATTTTAAACTAGGGCTTTTTCCCCTGTTATTACCTCTAGTACTATTATAAATCAAAAGTACAGAAAAAGGGTCGATTAATGAAACTTTTAAATTTAAGAATATGAGTTATTCACAATTTATCATGGCTGTATTTGCCATTTATGTAGTTTACTATGCTGCAAACATTCTGTATGATGCTTTCCTAAAGCAAAGCAAAACCAATACAGGTGAAGAAGAAGAAATTATTTCAATAGGAGAGGAAGAAGAAATACCTCACAAAGTTGTAGATGAAGATTTTGAAACAGGCTCATACAAAAAAGAGGATGAAAAAAAAGAATCTGAACAGAATTATGTATCTGTAAATGAATCTATTGAAATGGAAGTTGAAACACAAGGTATTCCAATGGAACAACTTCTTGCTAAAGGGAAAAACATGTTTTCACACGTAAATTTTAACAAATAAACAACTAATTTTTATTCAAATGAAAAAGTTTTTTTCAAAAATTGCTCAAAGAGCATTCGCTTTAGCCATTAGCATAATGGTAGTAACTAACACTTTTGCACAAGGTGCTGCGGGAATTGATGCAGCTAGTTCTGAACTTGCAACCTACATGGACCCCCTAGGAAACATGATGATGATACTAGGAGGTCTAGTAGGATTAGTTGGAGCAGTGCGAGTTTATTTAAAATGGAACTCTGGTGACCAAGATGTACAAAAGGCTGTTATGGGCTGGATGGGGTCATGTATCTTTCTGGTTGTATCAGGTGTTGTCGTAAAAGCATTCTTCGGAATCTAATATGTCGAAAGAGTATCCAAGTTACAATGTATATAAGGGGCTACAAAAGCCCCTTATTTTCAAAGGATTTAAAGGCAAGTTCATATATATCGGTGGAGCTTGTATTATTAGTGCTTTACTTTTATGTGCTATTGTTTCTACTCTGGCTTCTTTTATGTGGGGAGGTATAACTCTTGTAATAGTTATGTTTGGAGGGTTAGGAATAACATCGCAATTACAAAGAAAAGGGCTTCACAGGAAAGATAAACGAAAAGGCATATATATAGTATCACGCACTTTTATAAGAGATAGAAAAAAATAAAGCTTATGAAAAAGAAAAGTGAATTTGAAGCTCCTTATATTGGTATTGAAACAATAGACAATACTCCTATATTTTATAACCGAAGGGGCGACTATTCTGTTATCATTAAATGTGAAAATCCTATAATACAGTATTCAGCAGATATGGATGCTTACTATGATTTTCACCACTTATTTACTAATATCCTCAAAGTATTAGGAACTGGATATACAATACAAAAACAGGATATTCTATGTAAAAAATCATTTTTACCACCCCAGAATAGGAAGAACGACTATTTATCAAATCGTTATTTTGAACATTTTAAAGGACGAATATATACTGATATTTCTACTTATCTTGTTATTACAGGAGAAGTAGAAAGGTCTAAATTCTTTTCTTTTGACCCTCGAAGGTTTGATACTTTTATTAGAAACATCACAAAAGTATTAGGACTATTCGCTAATAGAGGAATAAGAGCTAAACTATTAAATGAAAATGAAATAGAAATATATATAAAAAGATTTCTATCTATCAATTTCAATCAGCAAACAGTAAGCCTAAAAAATATCAAAGCAAGAGAAGAAAATCTTATAATTGGAGAAAAAAACGTACAGTGCATTTCTCTTGTAGATATTGACGAAGTTAATTTTCCTTCTATTATAAAACCATATAAAGAGGTCAATATTGGGCTAAGATTTCCTGTTGACTTACTCTCTTTTTTGCATGATACACCAAGTATAGACACAATTATCTATAATCAAGTAATAAATATTCCAGACCAACGAAACGAAGCAAACAAATTAGAAGGCAAAAAGAAAAAACATAAAGGAATGCCTGACCCTGCAAATGATTTATGTGTAGAAGACATAGAACGAGTGCAGTCGGATATTGCCAGAGAAGGGCAAATGCTTGTATATGCACATTATAATATCATTCTTGCTGGTCTTGATGATATTAGTAAGGCTATCAACTATGTTGAAACATCTCTTTTTGATTGTGGCATTATTATTAATAAACAATGCTTCAACCAATTAGAATTATTCGAATGTGCACTGCCAGGAAACGCAATCAACCTAAACAGTTATGACAAATTTCTAACAACTTCCGATGCTGCAATTTGTCTTTTGTTCAAGGAAAAATTACAAGTAACAGAAAACAGCCCTTTTCTTACTTATTTTACTGACAGACAAGGATTGCCTGTTGGAATAGATATGTCCGGGAAAGAAGGTGAGAAAAAATATACAAATAACTCCAACTTCTTTGTTTTAGGTCCAAGTGGTTCTGGTAAGTCTTTCTATGTCAACTCCAAAGTAAGACAATGGGTTTTAGATAACACTGATATTGTATTGGTAGATACAGGGCATAGTTATTCAGGAATGTGCGAATACTATCATGGCAAATACATTACTTATTCTGAAAGCAAGCCTATATCTATGAATCCTTTCCGAATTACTGAAGAAGAGTATAATGTAGAAAAGAAAAACTTTCTTAAATCATTAATTTTCCTGATATGGAAAGGTGCAAATGGTGAGGTCAAAAAGCAAGAAGAAGAAATTATGGATATTACCATAGAAAAATACTATTCTTTCTACTTTCATCCCTTTAATGGTTATTCAGATGCGGAAAAAGAAGCCATACGTGAAAATTTACTACTCGAATTTCAAGTCAATGAAGAAGAATTTGAAAACGAAAGGGAAAAAGAAGAACGCAAGATACTTTCCGAAAAAATAGAGAAATTACAGCAACTAGTAGAAAAAGGAGAAGGCGGAGAAAAAACCAACGCAGAAAAAGCGATACAAAACATTCTCATCGAAAAAGGCTTTACACGCCAAGAGCTTGATAATCCTGAAACTAGATTACTTTCTATAATAGAAAGACGAATCCAGAAGAAGGAAGATATATTGAAAGAAATAAAAGTTGAAAGCTTATCTTTTAACTCTTTCTACGAATTTTCCCTACGCATTATACCTATCATTTGCAAAGAGAACAAAATTGATTTTGATATTACTAACTATAAGTTTCTATTAAAAAAATTCTATAAAGGAGGACAGTTAGAAAAAACTCTTAATGAGGATTTTGACACTTCCCTTTTTGAAGAACCCTTTATAGTTTTTGAAATTGATGCAATTAAAGATGACCCTGAATTATTTCCAATAGTAACCTTAATTATTATGGACGTTTTTATTCAAAAAATGAGATTAAAAAAGAACAGAAAGGCATTAATAATTGAAGAAGCATGGAAAGCCATAGCTAGCCCAATGATGGCTGGCTATATACTCTATTTGTATAAAACAGTTCGTAAATTTTGGGGTATGGCAATGGTTGTTACTCAAGAACTGGAGGACATAATTAGTAATCCTGTAGTCAAAAACTCTATAATCAGCAACTCCGATATTATATGCCTATTAGACCAAAGTAAATTTATAGACAAATATCAAGAAATAGCAAATCTTTTATCCCTAACGGAAGTAAATCAAAAGCAAATATTTACCATAAATCAACTTCCCAATAAAGAAAACCGTAATCGGTTTAATGAAGTATTTATAAAAAGAGGAAATTATGGAAATGTATTTGGAGTAGAGGTTTCTCTACACGAATATTTCACATTTACTACAGAACGAATTGAAAAAGATGCTGTTGGATATTATCATATCATTTATGGTAGTTTCCAAACAGGATTGGATAATTTTATAATAGACCTAAAATCTTCCAAATTAAAAAATATGGATTGGGTTTTACAAGTCAATAAGGTACTGGGGTATCACTCCGATGATGGAAGCCTAAAAGATATACTTAACATCATAGGGGAACAACCATTATATAAGTATATCCTAGATAAATACAAATGGATTACAAACCGTTAAAGATAATATCATGAAGAAAATCCTATTTATTTTAGTGGTAGCATCTACTTTAACCCAAGTTGCATATTCGCAAAAGGCAGTCTTGGATATAACCTGTATGGAAACACTTATAGCTAATCATAAGGTGCAACATACTTCTTTCTCTAAAGTGAAAGAGAATGAAGCTCAAATAAGCCTTATACAAAAACAAATCAGTGAAAAAATGGTTCAGATTGAATTTTTCCAAAGCAAATTTTATAATAGCCTAAAATCTGTAGAAGCCATCATAAAAACAGGAAAAGATATTATCTACTGCACTGATATTGCAGCAGATATTGGTAAATATCAAAAACAAATGGTTGAACTTGCTGTAGGTGACCCGGCTTTATTATTGGTGTCAGCAAAAACAGAGCTAGAATTAGTTAATCGCACTGCGGATTTGACACAATACATTTATCAGGTCGCTATTGTCGGGACAGATGTAAACCTTATGGATAATAAGCAAAGAATAGACTTGCTTAAGTATGTTATTAATGAACTAAGAAACATGAGAGGTATAGCATACGCTGTATGCCGACAGATGAAAACAGCAAAAAGAAATGGAGTATTACAAACATTAGCTCCGGGGGTATTTAAATACAAAGATAATCGTTCAAAATTAGTTGATGATTTATTACAGAATTATAAAATAAAACCTAAAAGATAATATGAAAAGAGTGCTTTTATTTTTTTCCCTAATGTTGATTATTGGTACTTCTAATATCTATTCCCAAATGCCTGTAAAGGATAAAGGGAAATGGAGCGTACTTAATAATATGGAATTTATGGATAGAGTACGACTACAACCAGAATGGTATCATTACTGGATATGGTATAAAAAGGTTTTGGGTATTAAAATTCCTTTGCCGGGCTTAGGGTTACACGACAAATACGGGAAGGAAGATAGACGTAATTTCCAGTTACAAGAAATTCCCATGATGGCAGCCGTAGAGTACAATAAATCAGAAACAGAAAAAGAAGGGTATAATGTTGATACCATATATAGACAGGAACTCTTCAAATTTGGAGATAAAGAAATTGATTATCAATATACTTTAACTAAAAATCGTAGAAATGATATTCTTAATGATATAAATAAAAAACTTGTCGAATATTCTTCTAATGGCGGTAATAAAGAACATGTTGAAGTTATAACTGATGAAGTTACTAGAATAAAAAAGAACATAGATATAATCCATGATTCCCATATGAGTAACTCTAAAAAAAGGGAAGCCTATTTAGATTTTGATAAAGAACTAATAGAGGTTCTTTCATTAATAACAAGATTGAATAATATAAATAAAACAATAATGAGCCATGAATGAGTTAATAGATAAATTCTTATTTGAATTATTTGATGGACTAAGAGATAAAACAACTGTTCTATTCGGAGAATTTATTGCGGATGCACAAGCATTGGCAGCAATCTTTATGTTGTTATATTTTGGAGTAGAAAGCTTCAAAATGATGAGTGGAGATAAAAAATTAGAGATTATCCCGTTATTGCGTCCATTCGCACTGGGATTGGTTCTTATGTTCTGGATTCCCTTTATTAATCTAATCAGTTATCCCGGAGAGTTATTAACAGCACGAAGCAAGGCTATGTTTACGAATCAGATAGAAGAAGTAGAATTACTTTCTCGTAATAGATATGCACTCATTGATAGCGTAGCAGTAGAGTTATTACATACTTCATTAGAAGTTGAAAGAGCCGAAAATGAAGTTAAGGATAAGAAATGGTATGATTTTAGTATAGACTTCTCAGCTATTGGAGACAAGATAGCTGGATTATATGTATATGTAGTCGCTAAGGTTAAAATGATAATGTTTAATATCATTGAATTTATTGTCGTTACTTTTTGGCAAGTATGTACCTATTTTGTCTTTTTCCTACAAATCATATTCACAGGAATATTAGTTATTCTTGGTCCACTAGCTTTTGCATTCTCTGTTTTACCTGCATTTCGGGATGCTTATATACAATGGATAGCTCGTTTTGTCAGTGTTAGTTTATATTCATGTATTGCATATATAGTATTATCAATTTCTTTAGTAGTAATGCAATATGGGATAGAAAGAGAAATTGAAATTTTAGAATATGCGCTTAGAAATGAAGCTGCATTTGTCATGTATGTCGGAATGACCTCTGGAGGTGTCAATAGCTTCCTTCTTACAGCATTACTTGGAGCATTTGCCATGCTTACAATACCTTTTGTTTCTACATGGATTGTAAGTACAACTGGAGTAGGGCAAGCAGTTGGAGGCATGGTTGGAGGAGCAGCCATCGCAACCAAAGCTGTAGCAGCTCCGGCTACAGGTGGAGCCAGTGCAGCTATGTAAAAAGATTCATTAAATTTTAAATTCACATAATCATGATTATTAAAAACTTAGAAAATAAAATCAAATTAGCCGGAATTTTATCCATTGGCTGTTTTGCAACTAGTATAGTTATTTCAGGTATGGTACTAGCCTTTTGTTTCTCTTTAGTAAAAGCTGAAAGAAAAAAAATATATGTTTTGGATAATGATGTCCCTGTACTAGTAAAACAAACTGGTACAGAAGTCAACTTGGAAGTCGAATGTAAGAGCCACATAAATCTATTCCACACTTTATTTTTCACATTACCACCAGACGATGAATTTATAAAATACAACATGGAAAAAGCCATGTATCTAATTGATGATAGCGGATTAAAACAATATAATAATTTAAAAGAAAAAGGATATTTCAACACCATATTAGCGAGTTCTGCAACAGTAACAATTATGACAGATAGTATCAAGGTGGACATGAACAACCTATCTTTTGAGTACTATGGCATCCAACGTATAGAGCGAGAAACCTCTATTCTAAAAAGGCAACTTGTAACTACAGGGAAATTAAGACAAATTCCACGCACTGAAAATAATCCTCATGGACTTATTATCACAGATTGGAAAACGATACTCAACAAAGACCTAGATTATAAAGTAAAAAAGAATTTCTAATGAAACTGTTTAAACATAAAAAGAATGATAGAAAAGAAAGTATCAAGACTAAAGCCGAGCAAGCTACAGTTGTTCTTCTTACTAAAATATTTCAAAAGTTCGGAGTTAATAACGCTTGTGAACGCTTATTGGCGTGGGCTGATATACACCGTAAAGCTATGTTTGGAATTACGATTTCATTCCTTTCTTTCGTCACAATTCTATCATTAGTAATGCGTCCAGAAAGAAAGCCAATGCAAGTTTTCAACGAAGAAAAAAGCAAAGTACAAATTAACATTGATAGTACCCTACAAAAAAAACAAGTAGGAGTTCACGACTTGTTAGAAGTGATTAAAATGCAAAATGAAATTAATGAGCTAAGAAAAAATGGGAAATTAACTCCAGAAGACACTATACGAATAAAAAATTTATACAATAAATTAAATAAATAGCGTATGAAACAGATTGATATTAAAAAGCCTAAGTACATCATTCCGATACTCATCCTACCTTTTATTCTAGGGATAGGATGGCTAGTTAAGGATATGATAAACTCTGCCCCAGCAGAAGAAACTACATTAGTAGAAACGGAAGAATTAAATCTTGATATTCCTGATGCTAATTTAGAAAAAAGAGAGATAAAAAGTAAATTTGAATCACTCAAAGGAGCTTTCAATAAATCTTCTGATTATTCATCAATACAAACCATAGATAAAGAAGAAGAAGTTAGCGAAATTGAAAGTTCAGGTTCTCTTTACTCCAATGATGAAATAAGGCAAATTGACAGTTTAAATCAAGCTTCTAGAATCCGAGAAAAGGAATTGGAACAACAAATAAAAGGATTTCCTACTATAGATGAATCAAGTCAAACAGAAACTAGGAAAGCTCCTGAAAAATCCAAGATGCAAGAAGAAATGGAACTTTTTAAAATGCAAATGGCTTATATAGATTCATTACAAAATCCACGTCCTAGAACACCTCAAAAAAAACAAGATGAAAAGCCAAAAGAAAAGGCTATAGAAGTTGTAAAAGCGAAAAATCCCGCAGAAGTATATTTTAATACTGTAGGGAAAGAACAAAAAACTTCACTAATCACAGCTATATTAGATGAAACTTTAAAAGTAACAGATGGTAGCCGAGTACGCATACGGCTTCTAGATGATATAATGATTAATGACGCTCTTTTAACTAAAGGCACTTACCTATATGGGAATGTATCTGGCTTTAAAGCTCAAAGAGTACACATTAATATTTCCTCTATAATGGTTGATGGCAGACAAATGAAAGTAGATTTATCTGTATATGATAATGACGGACAAGAAGGTTTCTTTGTTCCTTCATCAGCTTTTAGAGATTTGAGTAAAGATGTTGGAGCGCAAATAGGAAGCCAAACTATACAAATGAACAGCCAATCAGAAGGAGTAGAACAATTCGCTTTAGGTGCTTTACAAGATGCTTACCGTAGTACAACCCAAGCTCTTTCCAAAAACATCAAAAAAAACAAAGCCAAATTAAAATATAACACACAAGTTTTTTTAGTAAACAACAAAGATAAAGAACAATAATATGAGAAAGATTTTTATTGCATTATGCACAATGGTTTCTGTTATTACAGGAAATGCACAGAACACCCCTATTGGAGAAAACATCGAGCTTGCAGGTGAAAACCCAGAAGAACTAAAGGTTATATATGTCAACAAAGATGTTTCAACGCATTTTATAGCTATGGAAGATATAAAATATGTTGATATATCAGTCAATGATATTGTTGGCGATATTCCTACTGGTAACTCTCTTAGAATAAAGCCCACAAAAGAAGGAGCTAGTGGAGTTATCACCATTGTTACAGAAAGATTTTTCGTACAATATATGCTAGTATATAGTAGCGATTTAGCAAAAGCATACACTCGCTTTAATATCCCTTATGCTGATTTACGTAGCTATATGAATCCAGAAGTGAACTTAACCAAAGCACAAATGTATGATTACGCACATAGAATGTTTATTTCAAAAAATAAATTCTATGATGTTTCCAGTAAAAGTAACCTAATGAAAATTGTACTAAACAATATCTACACATTAGATAAGTATTTCTTTATTGATATTTCTATGATTAATAAAACAAAAATACGATATGATATAGACCAAATACGCTTCAAAATAGAAGATAAAAAACAAACAAAGGCTACTAATTTTCAATCTATAGAAATACTTCCATTGATGCAAGTTAATAAGAATCTTGTTTTCAAGAAGAACTATCGAAATATTTTTGTCTTTGAAAAATTTACTTTCCCAGACGAAAAAGTTCTTACCATAGAAATATCTGAAAAACAGATTTCAGGACGTACTATAACATTAAGAATTGATTATGCAGACATTCTTCATGCAGATGCTTTTACTGAATAAAATTTTACGATTATGAAAAGAATAGCATTTCTTGTTATCACCTTATTTTTTTCCCTAAAGTCAATGGCTGGTGATGGTGATAAGTTTTTTAATATTTCAGGAGGTTGGCAATGGAAAAATACCGTCAATGCAGTTGTAGGGCTGGAGTTTGAAGGTAAATATCACAATGCTTATGAACTATATATTGATTTAGCTACAGCATATGATAAATGCCCGGTATGTAATAAGGTATGCTCTGATAGTTTCTGGAGCTATAAAACATTCGGCATAGGTGCAGCATATAAACCTACAATCTCACGAGGCAAAAACAGTAATTTAAGATGGCGGTTTGGAGCAGATTTAGGAGCTAACAGAAAAGGGTTTCAGGCTTCCATCGATATAGGTTTAGAATATAGCTATTCATTTAGAAATGGAATGCAAGTCTTTGTAATGCAAAAAAATGATTTTGTATTTTGGACACGTGACCATTTCCGAAATGGATTATTAGTAGGTGTCAAATTTCCAATAAATAAATAAGTATGAAAAAAATATATATAATTCTATTATCCATTATAGGGGTAATATCATCATGTACAAAACATGAAGATATTATAGACACATCATTACAGCCGGGTAGTATCTTATGTAGTGATGGAAGTATAGTGCATCCCTCGCTTTTTTCACCCAGTGAAAAAGAAGCCATTGGAGTTGTATTTTGGTGTAATGATGGGAATAATCCAAATATAAAAGAAACCGCTTATGCCGTTTCATTAGAAGATTTAGAAGAAAATCCTTTAATAGACACAGACGAGGATATAGCTAATGTTTCGGAAGATGAAAACAGCTTTGATGGAGCAGCTAATACTGCCGCAATAATGAACTTTGCTATAAAGGATAGTTTAGCTTATCCAGCAGCTCAAAAAGCTATAGAATATGCGCCAAAAGGTGTTACAGGTTGGTTTATTGGCTCTATCGCACAAAACAAAGCAATCTCTAACAATCTTGAAAAGGTATATTCTTCTTTCTCAATCATTGGAGGAACGCACTTTGATGGTTGGTACTGGAGTTCTACAGAAGATGGAGCAGGAAAAGATACTCCTAAAGTGTTTGCACTAATTTCTTCATTAACAAAAGGAAGAGCAACCAGTACAAGCAAAAGAAATTCATTTAAAATCAGACCTATTATAGCAATAAGATAATCATGAAAAAGAAAATAA
>NZ_CFQVBI010000041.1:0-3283 GCF_986095205.1 Megamonas sp.
AAAACATATATCCAGTCAATCTCCTAAGGAGCAATTCATCTCACTACCTTAGAGGTAGGAGACTTCTTGCTCAGTATGGTTAAATAATGGAATCCAATCCTGGAATAAAGCACAGTCTAATATACCGCCACCAAAGTTACCAGTTACACCAAAGAAATACATAGTAGCTGCTAAAGTACCAGCTAAAAGTGCATGAATTAAGAATAATACTGGAGCAATGAATAAGAAAGTAAATTCAAGTGGTTCAGTGATACCACAAAGTACGGCAGTGATTACTGCTGGAATTAAAATTGCTGCAACTTTTTTACGACGTTCAGGTTTAGCTGTGAAATAAATAGCAAGTGCGATACCTGGACAACCGAAGATTTTACTCATACCGTGAAGTGCAAATCCACCTTGAGGGAATAATTCAATAAGAGGTTTTGTAGATTGAGCAAATTCTTGAATATGTTGAAGCCAATAAGCCTGTATACCACCATCAACAACAGCTGGACCAAAAATAAATGGAATATAAATGAAGTGATGTAATCCTGTTGGAATTAAAATACGTTCTAAGAAAGTATAAAGCCATACACCAAATACACCAGCAGAAGTCAAGAAATATTGAAGTGAAGCAATACCTGCTTGGAATTGTGGCCAAATCAAACAAAATAGATAAGCTACAGGTAACATTAAAACGAAACCAGCAACAACTACTAAGGAAGAGCCTTTAAATAAGCCTAAATAATCTGGTAAGTTTACATCAAATAATTTTCCATGTAAATATACAGCTAATGAAGCAATTACGATAGCACCAATCATACCAGTATCTAAAGTTTTAATATTAGCTACCATAGCAAGACCACTACCTGCTACTGCTTCTTTAGAAAAATCTACGCCAAAACTTGGACCCCATAAAGTCAACATTGCTTGTACAAAATAGTTGAAAATAATATATATCAAAAATGCTTCCATACATGCACGAGCATTATTTTTCTTCGCAAGCCCAATTGGTAAACCAATTACAAATAATAATGGTAATTGATTAAATACTGTCCATGCACCTTGTTCAATAATATACCAAAAATTATACCAAGCAGTGCCTTTTTCAGCTATAGAACCTAATATCATTGGATTTTTACACAAAATTGACAATGCTACAATGATACCAAAAACCCCAAACATTAATACTGGTGTAAACATTGCACCGCCAAAACGTTGAACTTTTTGCATTACAACATCCTTATTAAATGCCATTTCTCTCGCCAGCCTTTCTTTGCTCTCTTATTTAATTAATATTACTATTTATGTAAACCTTCTGAATACTTTATTCAAAAATCAAGGCACAAAGTAATATGCTCTGTGCCTTGAAATTTTAGTAATACAATTCTCTTAATATATATTTCTCTTTATTATTTTAATTCAGGCCAATAATCTTTATTTGCTTCAATTAAATCATCTAAAATAGCTTTTGCTACAGATGCACTTGGTACTGTTTTAGATAAAGTGAGTGCTTGCCATAATTTCTGATAGCTACCTGTAATCCATGCTTCTACAACAAGTTTTTCTACAGATACTTGCTGTTCCATCAAACCTTTTTGGAACTGAGGAATCTTACCGATGCAAACTTTTTCATAACCATTAGAACCAACGATACAAGGAATTTCTACCATAGCTGTTGGATCAAAATTAGAAATAGCACCATCATTTGGTACGATTAAAAGCATACGAGCTTTTTTGTTGAAAGCAATAGCTTCTGCAAGGTCTACGATATAGCTTGCATGGTCATCACTTTGGAATTTACAATCAACAGCTGTACCTTTTTCTACAATTTCTTTAGCTGCTGCAAATACATTTTTTTCACGATGTTCCATAACTTCATTTGCACGAGTATGGTCTGGATGTTGATTGTCATGATTAAATACATAATCAGAGAATAAGTAATATTTTAAATATGTGTTTGGTAATGTATCTGGGTCAACAGCATAAACATCTTTAGCTTTGCCAAAAGTATCATTCCAGCTAGCTTCATCATTATGAGCTTCTGGATTTACAATATAACCATATTTAGCAACATGTTCTTTGATACGTGGCATTAAATCATTACCATCTTTATCGCGGATATCACACCACCAACCAAAATGATTGAGTCCATAATAGCGAACAGTCATGTCTTTTCTGCCACCTGGAAGACCTAAAATTTCAGCCATTCTGTCTTCAATACCTACTGGCATATCGCAGATGTTGATGATTTTAGAATTTGGACGAAGTCTTCTAGTTGCTTCAGCTACGATAGCTGCTGGGTTAGAGTAGTTGAGCATCCAAGCATTTGGAGAATATTTTTCCATATAATCTAAGATTTCAATAACTCCACCGATAGAACGCATACCATAAGCAATTCCACCAGGGCCACAAGTTTCTTGACCAAATACACCATGTTTCATTGGAATTTTTTCATCTTTTTCACGCATTGCATATTTACCAACGCGAATGTGAGCCATTACAAAATCTATATCAGTGAATGCTTCTTTTGGATCTGTTGTATAAGAAAATGCAATTTCAGGTGCACGTTCTTTTAATAAGATTTCACATGCTTTAGCAATTTTTTCCTGACGTTCTGCATCATTATCATAAAATTTAATCTGACGAAGTGGGAAACGATCTGCATGATCTAAAAGCATCATTACAATACCTGGTGTAAAAGTACTTCCGCCACCTGCAATTACAATTGAAGATTTTTTCATAATTAAAACCCCTTTTCTTTAATCATAAATTTCATTTATGTATTAGTTTTTGTTTTTTATCAACCTCATGGCTATATAATAATCTAATACATTCATAAATTCAATAGTTTCAAGGGTTTTAGGGTTTTGTTACCTTCACTTGCACTTTATCACAGCCTATGTGATATATCACATCACTATTAAAACACTATATATACTATAAATACTAATACTTTTATAATTCTCAAAAACTAATATAAATATTTACCAAATGACTTTATCACATAAAAAAATCAGCCTCAAATATCTTTAACAATATTTTCAGCTGATAATTTATATCATATTTTTTACTCATCTACTGTCAATGTATTTTGACAAATGCGATGTAATAATTTAAATAATGCATATCTTTCTTCTGCCGTTAAGCCCTTCAATGCTTTTACACGATGTTTTGTTACTCGTTTTTCTAAAAAATCATAAAGCTCTATCGCATGTTCATTGACATACTCCCCATGCCTAAAGGCAGGGGATTCTTGGATACAAACGATACTTGCCTACTAAAATAGCAGGTCTTACTATAT
>NZ_CFQVBI010000042.1:0-19905 GCF_986095205.1 Megamonas sp.
AAACAATGATATCGAATCATTGTTTTTTAGCGAGCTTATATCCCCATAAATAAATTTAGGGGCTTTACGCTCGCATTTGGTAAACAGGTCTATATCTTCTGTTAAACTTATTTGATCTATCATTATATCTTCTTCTGATTGTTTTTTTATATTCCTTTATCGCATTTTCATACTTTCCTACTGTATCTACATAATATCCTCTACACCAAAAATGTCTATTTTCATACTTATTTTAAAGTAGTAGATATTTCCGCTTGGCAAGAAAATTTAAACTGGCAAGCACTAAAACGAGCTGATATCAAAGGTGTTATCATTAAAATAGGTGAGTATCATCATTTAGATGATATGTTCATAACTCATGTAAATAACGCTGTAGCTTACAATCTGCCTTATGGAATATATTATTATGCTCATGCTGCAACCATTGATGAAGCTATTAATGAAGCAAACTGGGTAGATATGCAAATAAAAACATATTTAAATGGACAAAATCCACCACTTGGCATTTGGTATGATGCCGAAGATAAATCTATGCTTAAATATAATATTAATGTAGCTTATATGATTGGCAACTTCATAAATCGACTAAATGAACTCAATTATAATTATGTAGGTTTATATAGTTCCTACAACTGGCTAACTAATATCATAGACTTAAATCTCCTGGCAGATTACGTACCAATCTGGTCAGCACAATATTACCATGAAAACAGTTTTAAACTTGAATATCCCAATCGTATTTGCAAAATATGGCAATATACTAACTGTAAACAAATAGATGATATGTGTCTTGATTGCAATATTTACTATGAATAAACAAAACCACCAGTTAAACTGGTGGTTTTGTTTTTATATGGAATCAAAATATCCTATGCAACACCTATAATTTTACATCAAATACAGCACTATATACTTAATTATTATTCTAAATTCTATTTTATATCTATTTAGCAATAATAATATAAAATTATATAATTACTTATTGACTATAACATTTTAATTAATATTAAATATTTATAAGTTATATTTCCATTTTAAAAATAAAGTATATCTGCAAATAATGTATTTTATTTTTTGCTTTAAAGTAGGAATTTCACTTAAAGGTGTTCTTTCCTTTGTAAGAATATCCATATATGCCTGTAATTTCCATGATATATCTAAAAATCTTCTATTTTCATCAATAAATTTTTCAAAACAAATTTTTAATCCTTTACTAAGTGGCATATATTCTTCTTTACATTCACTAATATTATCTATTTTACTACTATCAAAGCTTCTGTCATATAATCTATCATATTTTATTTGATATTTATTACCTACAATTTTTCCAGTATTAATAGATGTGTCCAACCAATAAACCTTAGGTTTCTTTCCCATTTTTTCTTCAATAATATTTAAATATAAATCTAAGATATCCTTCCATTTTTTGGTTTCAGAAGTAGTAATATGCATTATTTCACCCAATGCCTTTTTTTTACCAATAATATCAGCTATCCTGAGTGCTACATCATAACCGTATGTTAACGTAGTAAATTTATCCGCAACGTCTCTATTAAAAACTATACTTCTTCCATGTAAAGCACGATATAACCAATTTTCTTTTTCATATACACCCAATTGTAATCTTTCAATATTATAAGTAATATATGGTCGTATAATCGTCCAATTTTTCTTTTTAGCTTTTAATAATAAATTTTCTTGTCGCGCTTTTGTTAATGCATATTCATCAGTTTCAAGATATTCATTATCTTCACACACATCAAGCAATCTTTTCGATTTTTCTGTTATACATTTATTTTCATTTGCATATACTCTACTAGAACTTGTATAAATATATTGTGCCGTATGCTCTAAAAATAAATTAACTCTTAACTTAAATTCATCCGTATTATAAACCATGAAATCTACAATAGCATCATAATATTTATTACTTAATATTTCTATTAAAAAATTTTTATCATGTGCATTTCCCTTGATATATTCTACATTATCTTTTTGAGATATTATCTCTCTTCTTGAAGTTATAAATAAACTATTATTTCTCTTTGCTAAAATAGAAACTAAAGATGTTCCCATTGCTCCTGTTCCACCTAAAATTAAAATTTTCAAGTTAATCGCTCCATTATTATAAAATTAGATATGTCAAATTTCTTTTATAAAAATTCAACATATCTTTTTATCTAATACTTACTTTTTTATAAAATTTTTTATAATATTTACACCTTGTTCACCAATTACAGATTTAACTATCTTTTTAGCTCTGCCTTCTACTGATATTTCTATATTTTTCATAATTCTAATGGCTTCACTTTCATCTTTACTATCCGTAAAAATTTCAAATAAAATAGGTTTATCTGTAATTTTAGGATTCAAATATTTTTCTACATTATTAAGATATTCTTCTTTATTAGATGCACTTATATATTCAAAACCCAAATCTTCCGCATAATGCTTTAATAATAAATGAGATTTTTTACCATAATGCCCAGCAGCTGCTATATACATATCTGCATCTTCTCCAAATTTATGACCTATATGACCATAATTTCTAAATTCAGTACCCCTACCATTATTTATAACCATTAAACGAATATTATTACCTACATGTTTATTACCAATTGAATTCATATCATAAAAAAATGCTAAATCACCGACCACTTCAAAAAATAATTTATTAGGTTCCGTTAATGAAGCACCTATTAATGAAGATACACATCCATCTATACCAAAACCACCAGTATTAGAATATCCTAATACACTTTGTGGAGCTTCAAAATAATTCCACGTTCTTAAACTATTAAGTATTCCTAAATGCAAAACACTATTTTCTGGTATTTTAAAAACTGTATTTTGAGCTATCCATGCATTTGAAAACGGTAATTCAGGAACTTTAGCATATATTCTTTCATATTCATTTTTCCACTCTGTAATAAAGGTATTTTTGCTTTTTTCAGTTGTTGTTATATTAATATAACGCTCAAAAAAATCTTCTTCTTCCATTTCAAAAGTATATTGAAGTTTTCTAAAAGTATCACATACTTCTCCATCAGGATTTACTCTCCATACTTTTTGGGGAATAAAAAACATATATCCACCAGAAATATCACCAATATGAATCAATAAATCAACAAAACAACATGGAGATTTATAATTTTCTTGAGTGGCTATCAATCCTGCAAATGCTCTATATTTCCCCTTATAATTACTAGTATGATCGCAAAAAACAATTGCATTATATTTTTCACAAAAGGTATCTACTAAATCAGTTAATTTGGAACTCCATTTTTTATGATTTCCTACAAATATACCAATTTTTCCTTTTGGTACATTTGGTAATTTATCTTTATAAGTTATTCTATTAATTACATTGACATCTGGAAGAACTTTTGTATTATAAATTGTACTATATGTAGTAGTAAAATTTATATGAACCGGTCCACCACCACGATGTTTTAACTCTAAAATAGCTTTATTTATAGCAATTTCACATGCCCATTTATCATCTTCATTATTTACACCTGAAACCTGTACACTTAATTTGACTATATCATTAAGTTGAACTCTTCTATCTATAACTTGCGCTATATTATGCCCTATTCTATCAATAGGCTGTGTAGCTGTAATAGCTAAAATAGGTAATTTACGATAAAACGCTTCTGTTAAAGCAGGAATATAATTTCTTGAAGCGGTAGCTCCTGTACAACTTAATACTACAGGCTCTCCAGATTCAGCAGATAAACCACAAGCAATATACGCAGCCGAACGCTCATCTGCCGCAGAATATATTTCAAAATAAGGATCATGTTGTATACTAGCAATAAAAGTTATATTTGTAGTTCCTGGACTAGCAATAACTTTTTTAATTCCATGAGCTTTTAATAAAGCTATTAATATTTGCGTATGTTTTTCATTTGTATAAAAATATTCCATATAAATTCTCCTAATAAAAAATTATTTTTTTATAAATATAGAACGTACTTTTTCTTTTTCTTCAATATTCATAATAAAGTTATACATTACTAATATATATGATATCATATATATTAATAATTTTATAATAAATCCACTAACAGAATCAGTTATTACTAACACATTTATATAATAAAAGATTATTGTTAATAATGATATAGCTACAGTTATATTAAAAATATTTTTCCAAAAAATATTTATATCTAATTTTATTTCACTAGCATAATACCAATTCATTATTATTCCATTACCAATAAACATAGATAAACCTGTAGCTATTGCACATCCTATACCTCCATATTTATAACCCAATGGAATTGCTAATCCTAAATTTAATAAACCCATACAAAAGTAAATTTTTGCCCTAAAATCATATTTATTCTGTGCTTGTAATATTGATAAACCTATATTTTGTATCAAATCTATTGTAAAAGGCACAATTACTATCAATGTTATCCAATAAGCATCATTAAAATTTTTCCCGGCCCAAATATTAATAAATTGTTTACCAAAAATAAAAAAACCACTACATATTGCACCCAATAAAAAATATTGCCATCTTCCTATTCTTATAAATAATTGTGATAAAACTTTTATAGGCTCTTTCTTAGTGACTAACTCTGTAACATACGGAACATATACACTAACAATAATTTGAGATAATACCATATAATTGAGATATATTTGCGCTGCTACTGCATACACAGCTACATCAGAAGGACCTGATATTATTCCTAAAATAATCTGATTTGTTTTAAAAAATACTTGGTCTATTAAAGTAACTATAAAAATACTTAAAGCTAATTTTTTAAACTCTTTTATGAGTTTACTATTCCAATAATGATATTTTATAACAATATTTAATTTATTAAAACAATAATAAACACGTAACAATATTAAAAAAATATTACATCCTGTTTGAACTAACGCAACAGAAAAAGCACTTGGATACTCTTGTAATACTAATACTACTAAAATAGGTTGTAATATTGATTGAAAAGTTTCCAAACCTTTTATAAACAAAAATTTTTCATATGATACAAGTATTGCTCTAAAAATCATCGTTGTTACTGTTATTACCATATTAAATAACAATAATAAAAATAAATTTTTAGCTATTTCAATTTCATTATCAGTCATACTATTAGAAAATATTTTGTCTATATTAAAATAACAAATACAGCCTAGAACTAATAGAATTATAGCTATAATACTATATGCTCTTACAGCTATTGCTAAAACATTTTCCATATTAATTTTGTCATTCAATGTCTTATATTTAATATAAAATCTAGTAACTGACGAACTTAACCCAAAATCCATAACACTAAAATAAGCAATAAAAGAACCTATTAATTGATATATTCCATATTCATTCATACCGATATAATATAATAATATTGGTAAGTATATAAAACCAGTTATTGCATAAATAATCATATTGAAATAGCTTAAAAATATTCCATATTTTCTTTCATTCATTACTTATTACATCCTTTTAATAAATTCCATAAAAACATAATTTTATTAGATATTATATATGGTAATGAAAAAAATAATATATATATATAATCCTTTTTCGTCAAAGCGTTACTTATCTTTAAAAAATTTTTATTATTTTTTTTCAGTTCATTATATAAATATTTATGTTCCAGATTATTTTCTTTACATACTTTCAACAATAAACCTATCAATAGCTTAAAATATTTGTAGTTATATTCTTTTATAAAAAAATTATATTCATTATTTTTTATAAGATTATATATATATTGTCTCACCTTTAATTGACTCAAAATTTTTCTATCAATTTTTTTACTATTTATAACACTATTATCTCTATAAAAATAATTATATTTAGGAATTTTATTATAGACTGTATTTATTTTTGTATTATATAATAAATTAAAATTAAATAATACATCTTCTCCTATTATCATATTTTTTTTAAATTTATTATTCATTAATATATCTCTTTTATATAATTTATTCCATACAGCACCACAATATAAATCATTTACTAACATATTTTTCATAGATAATTTATTATCTAAAAGCTTACATTCATCATTTTTTTTCGACACTATATTTTCATAAGAAAAATCTTTACAACGTTTATACGAACAAACCGAAATATCTACATTATATAATTTAACCATTCTATATAAAGATTCATACATATCTCTATCTATCCAATCATCTGGATCCACAAATCCTATCCATTCACCTGTAGCTATCTCTAGCCCTTTATTTCTAGCTTCTGACACTCCTCGATTTTTACAATGTATAACTTTTATTCTCTTATCTTTTTTTTTATATTCATCACATATTTTTCCTGACAAATCTGTACTACCATCATCTATTAACAAAATCTCTATATACCTATATGTTTGATTAATAATAGAATTTAAACACCTTTTTAAATATTTATCTACATTATAAATTGGAACTATTATACTTATTTTTTCTGTCAAAACTCTTTACCTCTATTATAAAATATTATATTTCCATAGCTTCTTTTAAAAAATTTTTAGAACGCTCTATTTCTTCTTCTTGAATAATTTTAACATTACTAAAATCCATATCCAAAATTTCTTCATCAGATAAATTACATTTACCATTTACGATATATCTATCTTGATATCCAAATAATTCCATTAATGTATCTATACGAGATGTCATATTTGCTACACCTATTTCTTGTCTATTAACAACTAAAAATGGTGTATTCATTAAAATCGAAAATACACTTGCATGAAAAGAATCTGTAGCTACTAATTGCGCATGATTTATTAAATAAATAAATTCTTCCACTCTTGAAGTATACAACTCAAAATTATTTTTATCCATCAAATTATAGATTTCCCAATTATTTTTCTTTGCAATATTTTTAATTACAGATGATGGATTTCCTAAAAAATAAGTAAGAATATATTTTTTCCCATTATACCATTCCGGAACCATCTCTATTTTTTGCCATTCTTCTTTAGTCAATAAAATTGTTGGATCTACTACTACTGGAACTTTTCTTCCTGTTAATTTTTTGACTAAATCAGCTCCAGCTTTTTCTCTCATTGATATTGATTTCATTTCATTTAAACTATCTTTAAAAAATTGTTCTTTATTTTTTGGTATTTCGGAAATAGCTATACTAGCTGCATAAGCAATTCTTTTTTCTTTAGATACAAATTTTAAAAATCTTATATTAGCATGATTATATTTTTTTGACCAAAAATTAGGATTCCAAACTTGGTCACTGCCTGTTATAAAATAATCATATTCTTTATCTAAATTATCCTTTATTTTAAAGTCTAACTTAGTATTAATTTTTTTCGTAAATTTGCCTATATTATACATACGAATATTATCTTTCAAATATTCTTTTTTTAAATAATTTCTTTGATTTTTCCAGTTTATAATATATTTAAGCCATGTTTTCAAACTAAATATATTAATTGGGGATATATAAGTGTATTTAGGATCATACCAAATAGTATCTACTTTTTCTATTTTTAATTTACTAAATAAATATTTTTGCAATGCATAATTTTGTAATCTATTACCATAATTATTATTATCATTTATTGTTATAATTAATATTTTCAAAATATATCTCATCTCCTTTATAAATAAAAAACACCATAAATTTATAATACAATTTACATCTATTATTTTAAAAACCTATATGGTAATGAGAAATATATTATTCCTAATCTTTGTCGAAATGTCATTATATTACTTCTAGGATATAAAATCGATAAGTAAATATTTTTTCTTATTTTTTTTTGTAAACATTTTATTAATTTTTCTGATTTATAATTATTTACTTCACTTGCCTTTTTAGCTAAAATTACCATTTCTACTACTACTACTATTCTAGATAATAATTCTATTTCTTTAGAAATATCCTTTACTTGATTATATATATTTCGTTTAACTTTTAATCCATGAAACCATTTTAATGAAAATTTAGATGTCATAGTATTACTCGCACTTATATCATAATGATAATCATATAGTGGTAAATATCCTACATTTTTTGCAAAATTCAATACTTGCCAAAAAAATAACATATCTTCACCAATTTTTATATGTTTATTAAATTTAAAAAATCTTATTATATCTCGTTTAAAAAACTTATCGTATACTGTCCAAGAAAATTTATCTTGTTTAAAAAATTCGACTTGTTTTTTTTGTTCACAAAGAATTTCTGCATATTTCCCTTTAAAAATATTCTTACTTACTCCATTTTTATCAAAAATAAAACCAGTTATTAAAATATCTACACTGTCTTTCGTTAAAAAATTTACAACTTTTTCAAAAAAATCTTTTTCTATCCAATCATCACAATCTACAAAAGTAATATAATCACCTATAGCTTTATCAATCCCAAAATTTCTAGCTACACTTACTCCACCATTGGATTTATGAAAAACTTTTATTCGTTTATCTTCTAATGCATATGAATCACAAATCACACCTGTTTTATCCTTAGAACCATCATCTACTAATATTATTTCCCAATCATTAAAAGTTTGTTTTTTTATTGAATCTATACATCGTTTTATATATTTTTCTCCATTATATACAGGAATTATTACACTAATTTTTATCATTATAAAATTTCTCCTATATAATCATCTATATATTTTTATTGTTTTTTATCTTATAAACAATAACACCACTCAATATTAACAATAACCAAAAATAAAAGAATTCAAATATATCAAAATTAATAAAGCTTATAATAGATGCTATATATGATATTATTATTAATTTTATAATATCTTTTCTGTCTTGATCCACATTTTTTATTATATAAA
This sequence comes from Megamonas sp., assembly GCF_986095205.1. Taxonomy (NCBI): domain Bacteria; kingdom Bacillati; phylum Bacillota; class Negativicutes; order Selenomonadales; family Selenomonadaceae; genus Megamonas; species Megamonas sp. The sequence continues at coordinate 8,790 of NZ_CFQVBI010000042.1, forward strand.
TATAATTTTTAAACCCTTGATATATTATATTAATCCATAAAATAAAACCTATTATTCCTAACTCTGCTAATATCCTCACATGCGTATTAAATGTTCCATAAAAAAAATTTGTATCTCCAGGATTTGCAAATCCTTGTATTTCAAGGGATAAGTATGACCAATTTGGCAAATATGGAACTGCATGAAATTGAAATTGTCCTAATCCTATTCCTAAAAGAAAATTATCTATAAATATGCTAAATGCCGCATATTGTAATCCTATCCTAGTTACATTTGAGGCCACTCTATTATCAGAAGCATCATCCGAAAAAGAAAATACTACATCTGTTATCTTTAAAAACAATGTATCAAAATCTACAATTCCTGAACTAACCATAAAAACTATAACAGATAATAAAATTACACTGAGTGCTCCTAAAAACTTAAGATTAATGCATATTTTTTTAAATTTATTTACCCATAATAACATAACTAATAATTCTAAAAAAATACACCCATATGCAATTCTTGAATAACTAAATATCACAAAAATAATTGATAAAAATATCATAATAAATGACATTATTTTTTTATTAAAACATATTAATCCCATTACTATCCATGGAAATATTACTGACATATAATTACCAAAAGTAGAGCCTTCTTTAGAAAACCCTACTAATCTACGCGGTGGATAATTCATTTCATATGGTTTCATTTGTATATTAACATATGGTTCTACAAAATGATATATATTATTAGCTATATCACTTTGAAAAATTCCAGCCAATTGAATTAATCCATAAATACTAGTTGCAAACATACCATATACAGTTGCTTTATAAATCCAGTATAATATATTCTTTTTAATTAATAATACGTTATAATAATATATTGTTAATAAAAATAATATTACTAAAACTAAAATATTACCAACTAATCTACTTTCAGAAGTTAAGCCTTTATATTCTAAGCCAATAATATTATTTATATTTATAAAAGAATTTATCGCTATATACATTATTAACAAAGCATATTTTTTATGAATTATGTTTAAATACAAACTTTCTTTTTTTTCATATTTCCATAAAAAAAAGAAAAATATACCTAATACAGTTGGATAAATAAATCCCTGTTGTAGTATCCCTGCCTTGATATTTAACCCATCAAAAATTGATAATATTATACTAAAAAATATACAACCTTGTAAAAATTTAATTATATTCAAGCTTATATCACCCTTTAAAATAAAACCTTTTTTATTTTTCTATTCTTAATTTACGTAATTTAGATAAATATTTTTGTGGTATCAACCCCACAATTAAAGGTTTTATTACATAAACCCAAGCAGTTGGCATAAGACCTAATGCTTTAAATCCTCTATATCTAATCTGCACATCATCTATCCTATATTTATAAGCTCTCCTTTTATATGCATCATCATCTTCTCTAAATTGATATAAAAATTCTTGCATATTATATCCTTTATAACCATTAGCATATATTCTCATAAATAAATCGTAATCTTCTGCTCTACGTGTTATTTTCTCTACTTTATAATTATCTACCTTATCTAAAACGTCTTTTCTCATAACTATAGCTGGATGACAAAACGGTGATGTAAATAAAAAAGACTTTTTTGTAGGTTTTTCTGCTAAAATACGTTTTCCCCATACACCTTTATCATTAATAAGTAATAAATTACAACCTACTATAGCATATTCTAAATATTCATCTAAAAACTTTATTTGCTTTTCTAATCTATTTGGCATAGAAATATCATCTGCATCCATACGAGCAATATATTCACCTTTTGCTATGCTTAAACAATGATTTAAAGAATATGCTAATCCTTTATTTTCATTATTTTTTATTAAAATTACTCTTTTATCATTTTTTATTAAATCCTGTACCATTTCATAAGTACCATCATTAGAACCATCATCACAAATAATAAATTCAAAATCTCTATAAGTTTGATTTAAAATAGAATCTATTGCTAACTTAACAATGTCTTTTTTATTTATCATTTTATAAATACCCATTATTATAGATATCTTACACATACTTACTCCTATAAAACTTTATATATCTTATACATTTTATTTATAAAAATTTTATCTACAAACTTTTGTAAATAAACATTTCTACCATTTTCCCCTAAAATATTTATTTTTTCTTTATCTAAGTTTAACAATCTATTTTTTAGAGAAATTTCATCATCAATATTAAAAATATATCCTGTAAAATCCTCTTTTATTAATTCTGGTAAAGCACCTCTATTACTTGCTATTACTGCTTTAGAGTTTTTCATTGCCTCAATAGCAACTAAACCAAAACCTTCCCAGCGAGAAGGCATTATTACTGCATCACAAGCTTGATAATATACATCAATATCTTTATTATCAACCCAACCTAAATAAGTAACATATTTTGTACTCTTAGGTAATCTATCATCCAATACACTAGTTCCTATTACATATAAATGAAGATTTTCTAATTTCATTTTATCATATACATCTAAAAATAAATCTAATCCTTTTTGCCTATCTAATCTACCAACAAATAATAAATTTATTTTATTTTCATCCCAATTTAATTTTAGATTAGATTTATTTATTTTATCTTCTACTCCATTATAAATCATTACCATTTTGTTTTTATTTAAACCATATTTAATAGCTTGATTCTGTTCATAATTGGATATGTTTATAATTTTATCTGTCGGTATAGATAAAATTTTTTCTACTAAAGCATATATATTTTTTTTATAATTAGATGTGTCCATTAAAAAAGCCCAACCATGCGATTGATATACTATCTTCGCTTTTCTTTTCTTAAACAAATAAGGTAATCTAACAAAAAGTCCTGCCCATGTACTATGAACATGTATTATATCTGGATTTACATCTTTTATAATAGCATGAATTTGCTTTATCGCTGAAAAAATATTAGATATACTTCTTTTATATTTATAATAAAATACTTTTTTTGTTATATTTTCCCAACCATGTTGAGATTTATATTCACTTATTAATAAATAATTTTCTACATCATCATATTTTTGTAAACCACTCAACAAAGTTCTCAAATATGTTGCTACTCCACCATTAACGTATTCTCCAACATGTAAAATTTTCATTATACTGCTCCTTTGCTGAAAAATACTGCTTTAATCGTTTTAAAAAGTAATACCATATCTATCCATACAGACCAATTATAAATATACCAATTATCCATCTTTAATCTGCCTTCAAAGGTTACATCAGAACGTCCATTTACCTGCCAATAACCTGTTATGCCTGGCACTGTGGAAATGATTATCTTATAATACTCTCCCATTTTATCTATTTCTCTAGGAAGATATGGTCTAGGACCTACAAGACTCATTTCACCCTTAAGTACATTTAATAACTGTGGCAATTCATCAAGACTTGTCTTGCGCATTATTCTACCTGCTTTTGTAACTCTCGGGTCAAAGTCATGTAATTTCTGAAACTCATCCCATTCCGCTTTTGCCTCAGAATTTTTCGCTAAATAATCAGCTAATATCTTATCTGAATTCATATACATAGAACGGAATTTATAACAAGTAAATTCCTTGCCATTTTTGCCAATGCGCTTTGCATTAAAAAATACCGGTCCTTTAGAGTCAAATTTAACCCAAAAATAACACAGTATTAAAATTGGCACAGCCGGTATACAAATGATTAAACCCATTATTATATCAAATATGCGTTTTATAACTCTATTGCGCATATACGCTAAATTATTTTTTATATTTAATAACACTATATCATCTCGATAAATGCGCCTTACATCGAGATTTGCTATCGGCGTACCAATTATATTCGGTATAAATGCCAGATTTCTAACTAAAAATTGAATATTAGTCAATAGTTCTTTTAAACTATTTCTATCAAGTCTAGTCTTAGCTATTATCACCGTTTTTACATTGCTTTTTTTTATATATTCAGCAGCTCTATCTATCCCTTTAAATAATGGATATCTCTGCTTTAAATATTCCGAAGAAAAATCATCATCAATAATGCCGACGACTTTTATACCGAAGCAATTATTATTATTATAAAATTTTATAACTGCTTCTGTAACTTTTCCCCCGCCAATAAAAATTACTGGCTCTTTTAAAATATCTAAATGATTACAAATAGATATGATAATTTGACGCATAGTATAGAGAAATATAAGGCTAAATATAAATAATAAAGCCACATATAAACGAGAAATCCGCGTTATATCTTCATGTATTAAATATAAAATAAATATAGCTGCTATTATGCTATAAAAATTAGCACAAAAAATATCTTTTATCTTTTCCCAATACGGTACCATGCGCTTATGCGTACCAGCATAAAATAAGAAAAAGATAAATACAGCAGGCACCCAAAGATAAAAATATGATTTAGGGATGTCCATATAAAAATCTCTAGGCACAAAGAAAATACAAAGATGAAAAGCTACCGCTTCTGCCATAACTATCGCTATATAATCGCCTACACTGACCAGTATAGGCAATATATAGTCAGTGAGACTGTCCATCTTAGATATTCTATTTTTAGAAAAACTTTTATTCACTAAAATCCCCCGCCTGTATTTATCTTTTATTTTTATCATAAACCGTATCGTTTATTATACACGTATAAAGTATAACCAAAAGAAATTACTATACCAAATACAAAACCAATCACTGCAATGAGTTTTTTGTTTGGTTTTGCTGGCATATCTTCTCTTGGCAAATTAGCCGCATCGATTATCTGAATATCCATTGACTCTTGTGCTTCTTGGATTCGCGTATTTTCATATGCCTTTACAAGATTTGTATATACTTCTGATGTTATTGTCTGGTCTCTTAAAAGACGCATGTATTCCACGCTATCAGCAGATAATGTAGACATATTACCTTCTGCTTCCTGTTGTTTTGCTTTTAAAGCATCAAGTGATGCACTTGTTACCGCTTCTGCAGTTTCTGTCTGAACCTTTTCCATCAAGAGATTGCCCTGTACTGGTGTAAGTGTAGCACTCTTAGAATTTACAGCACTTTGAATTTCTCGATCCAAAGATCTTTTTAGTTCAGTTAATTCCTGTTTTGCCTGAATCACATCTGGATGTTCTTCTGTATAACGCTGTTCAAGACCGACTAATTCTACCTGTTTATTGACAATAGCTGTACGCAAATTCATAATGGCATCATTATCTGAAATATTATATTCAAGTAAAGAACTATTTTGTTGTTCTAATTGACCTGTCACGTCTTGCAGTTTAGCACTATTAGCCTGTTCTTGTGCTTCTAATTGCGCAATATTCGTATCATATGCACTGAGTCGTTCAATGAGTGCTTTAGCTTGGTCGTCAGGAGAATAAATGCCTTTTTCCTGCTGATATGCCTGCAATTTATTTTCCGCCGTTTCCATCTCTTCTTTAGCGATGCTCATGCGGTCATTTAAGAAATTAAGCGTAGAAGAATTTCCTTCCTTATTTAATTTTGTCATCAATGTAAGAAAATTATCTGCCACTGATTGCGATATCATCTGCGCTTCTTCTGGCGTTTTGCCATATGCTGCAATATTGATTAAATCTGTATTTTTTGTATTTGTAATCTCTAAATATTTTTTAATAAAATCTTCTGTAGTGAGTTTTTCCTTATCCTCTTCTGGCATATCTATTTGTTCCATAATCGGCTCTAATACTTCTCTAGATTTCATAAGTTCCATATAATTTTCTGGACTAGCTGATGATGAACCCCCTACATCTATGCCAAAGCCTGCTGCCATAGCAGCCATACCTGATATAGCCGAATTACTAGAAGATTTTATTCTAACAAGTGTATTCGACTGATATGTTTTTGGCAATACAAATGCAACTACAATAGCGACCACCGTACAAATCACTATAATAGGTATGATTATTTTCTTTTGCTCTCCTACTATAGAAAATAATTTTCTTAAATCAATTGAACTATCATTATTATTTATATTATCCACTCTTTTCCCTCCTATTAATCTGTAATAGCCCTATAAGTAGTATAAATATTGAGAAGTGGCAAAATATCTTGTTTGTAGTCGATTTTATTGGATTTAGGAATAAATACAATATCGCCATCTTCTAAAGCTAAATTCTGTGTGATATCATGTTTTTCAATATAATTTTTAATATTAGCTTCCTTTATATACATAGTGCCATCAATTATGCGGATTACTTGTGCTTTTTTTATGCGACCATACGTTGTAACCCAGCCAGCTTTAGATATAGCATTCGTCACATTCATATCATCAGAAGCAAGTTCTACCGTTCCTGGATTATTAACTTCGCCTAATACTTGAACTTTACGCGGTCCATAAGAAGTCACTATGATTGACATATCTGGTATCTTCAAATACTTACTGAATTTCTGCATTAGCACTGCTTTTGCTTCTTCTATTGTGAGTCCAGCAAGCTTTACAGAACCAGCATATGGCAGATTTACATAGCCATCTGTACCTATCATGATATTATCTAAGCCTTGTGCATCTTTGAAGCCGATTATACGCACTGATATAACATCATATTTATATAGACGATATTGGTGATTATAATCTGTTATTGATGTTATCGCTGCTGGTTTAAAAATAGCAGTATCATCTGCCCCTACCTCTATAGGTACAGTATTCAATCCCATATACAATGTATTATCATCCGTCTTATCAGCTGCAAAAGAAGTAGCAGCAATCATGGATAATATTGCCGTTGTTACTATCACTTTTTTATACATAAAATTCCTCCATATTCTTTCTATGTATTGACTTTTCCTTTTTCATTAAGTTCTATTTTATACATATAGCCAAAATGCGTCAAGCCTTTAAATATGAAGCTTTTTTTCATATAAAATAACTAACACTATTAATGCTTATATATTTACTAATGAAATTATTTTTCTAATATATGCTTATAAAAAATAAATGTTAGAATAAACTAGTTTATCCTAACATTTATTGAAAATATTATCACTTAATCTTTCATTAAAACTTTATAAATATAAATCATAGCTATAGCTAATAAAACAAAACCAGCTACTACACCGATCCAGCCACTGCCTGCAATACCTGCTACTAAATATCCTAAGAAAGAACATGTAGCTACTACGATTACATATGGAACCTGTGTACTTACATGGTCGATATGACTACATTGAGCCCCCGCAGAAGCCAAGATAGTTGTATCAGATATTGGTGATACATGGTCACCACCTACAGCACCAGCTAATACTGCTGCTACTGTAACTACTAAAAGATGAGGATCAGTAGATACTACAGCAAGTGCGATAGGAATCAAGATACCGAATGTACCCCAAGAAGTACCAGTAGCAAAAGCAAGACCGATAGCTACAAGGAAGAATACAGCTGGCATGAACATACCTACAGTAGCATTGTTGGATACGATACCGCCAACATAACCACCGATATTCAAATAATCTTCACCGCAAACACCAGATAAGCTCCAAGCAAGACATAAGATAAAGATAGCTGGTGTCATAGCTCTAAAGCCTTGGTTAAAACATTCGCAGAATTTGCCAAAGCGAAGCACTCCACGCGGTACATAAAGCACAAAAGTGAATACTAAAGCGATAAATGAGCCGATAACTAAGCCTCTAGCAGACTCACAATTAGCAAATGCATCAGATACGCTAGTACCTTCTAAAATACCACCAGTATAAAGCATGCCGAAGATACAACCACCGATTAAAACGATAAGTGGTAATAATAAATCTAAGATTTTACCATTACCTACTGCTTCCATTTTTTCTTCTTTATATTCTTCAGGAATGATTAATTTGCCACCACTTTTTTTCTCTAAAGTCTTCATAGCAGCAAAATCTTTACCAGTCCAAATCAAGAACAACATAAAGATAATAGTAAACCATGCATACATATTAAAAGGAATTGTCTGCAAGAATAAGGAGAAACCATCAATAGCACTGTCTTCTGGAAGTGAAGAACTAACTGCTGCTGCCCAGCTGGATACTGGAGCAATAATACAAATTGGTGCTGCTGTAGCATCAATGATATAAGCGAGTTTTGCACGAGTTACATTAAATTTATCAGTAACAGGTCGCATAACTGTACCTACAGTCAAGCAGTTAAAATAGTCATCGATGAAGATAACTACCCCTAAGATAGAAGTAACGAGCAAGGAACTGCGTTTTCCTTTAATTACACTTGCTGCCCATTCACCATAAGCACGAGAAGCACCAGAGCGAGCAATAGCTGCTACAATAATACCTAATAAGACCAAAAATACTAAAATATATACATTTCCGCCAACTTTATCGGACATAATCGCAAAGAATGTATCAATAGCAGCTAATAAATCAAAGCCTGTGAACATTAAAGCCCCTACAAAGATACCCACAATCAACGACATGTATACTTCTTTTGTCGCCAAAGCCAATACTATGGTAATTATCGGAGGCAATAGCGACCATGCTGATTCAACCATTCATTTCCATCCTTTCTTATATATACAAATTATAAATAGTTAAAAACAATAGCTATATTATACCATCTATAGACTATTTGGCAAAATGCTTTTTAATAACAATTTCCAACTCTAATAAATAATTTATAAAAAAAAGATCATATAACCATTTATATGATCTTCATTTTAATTATACACTACCTTTTTAAATTTATTCCTAATATGATAGATAAAAATCTAAATTTATTATATTTTAAAATAAAATTTTTAACATATATATTTATCATAACTGGCACATATACTCCTAAAATAAAAGATACAGGTACAACATATATCATAGATAAATTCAATATTTGATATCCAACTATTCTAACAAAAACTTGTGAAAACCATGATAATAAATATATAGTAAATGTCTTTCCATCCAAATGAGCCAAAAAAGTATAATTATATTTACAATATAATTTCGATAAGATTATTGATAAAATTATTCCACTTATAGCTATAACTACATAAAATAATTTATACGTCACAAATTCAACATTAGTAGCTACTTCTTTCATCTTACCTGTTTCACTACCAGTTACACTTATACCATCAAATAAACTAGTTGTTGCATTCATTGTTAATAAAATAAATACCAATATAAATATTACACTAAAATTTTTTCTTAATATTTCATTTAATCTTTCTTTATATTTACAATACATCATTCCTAAACAAAAAAATAACATATAATTAAATATTCCATTTATATTCAAAACATCTATATCTATAAAATTTAAAACTACAAAAGAAAATATTATTGAAAAACAAAATACTATATATAATTTATTTTTTGTTATTTTCAATAATATAACCACAATAATCATTATAAAAAACAAAGTTGGTAAAAACCAAAAAAATCTAATTACATTGTCCCATGGATATAAAAGACTATGTACATATGATCCTATAGATAAATCTATACTTCTTTGAGCAAATTTACTTAAAAATACTTTTGGTAAATAAGCAATAGATGATATTACTATATATGGTAATATTAATCGTATGAACTTTTTCTTTATAAAATCAAATAATTTTACATTGCATATATCTTTTGTTGTCAAATAAAATAAATAGCCAGAAATAAATATAAATAAGGGCATATGAAAACTATATATCCATTTACTTAGAAAAGGTATCCCTTCTTCATTAGGTGAGTGACCTAATACTACTAATAAAATACCAAACACTTGTAAAAAACTTATATTTTTATTCATATTTATACTCCTTTTGTTATCTTACTAATAGTTAATATTAAAATATATCATTTTTATTGTCAACTTATAAAAAAAATAGGTTTAGATATAAAATCTAAACCTAAATAGTATTAAGGTATATTCTTAGAATTTTGAAGGCTTCATTATTTAACAATATTAGTTATAGTACCAAAAACAGTTTTTGCTCTATCCCCCATATTTACGATCATTTGTTCATGTAAGAATTTCAAATATCTAATGAACACATAAGTTACAATCGCTGTAGCTAAGATAGTTTCTACTCCTACTACATAATTTAAAATGCTAGGTACTGCTATATTGATTTCATTTAAATAACTAACAGTCTGACGAAGTGCAATCGCAGTGATAACAAAAGGGAAAGTAAATGCCGCATAGCTAGGATAGAATTTTAATTTTAAAAGTTTTGGCATCTGTGTAAGCACTGCCACAAATAATCCTTGGGCTAATATCTGCATAATCACAATCATAATTAAAGATTTATCAGCAACACAAGCAAGATATCCTGCTAAACTTAAACTCATTGGTGCAGTATAGATACAAAATAAAGGTTTAGCTGGTTCAGCGATTGCATGTTTACTGCAATAACGGATAGTAACAAGAGCGAATAATATCATATACATACTGAAACCAAACCAGAAAATATATTCACCTAAATTATGATGATTAAATGTAGGAGCTGTAACGGATGCTACCACGATACCAACATACGCTATAAAATATGTTGGGAAAACATCTCTTAATTCAAAATTGATGATATAACGATAAGTGAACCATGCCATCAACATAAAATGACCACAAATCGCCCCATACCAAACTACTTCACTAGCCATAGGTGCAAACGGAAAAATATAAGTGCAAAGTTGCATAATCGCCATAAAGAAAGTAGCAAATACACTGGCAAAAATAGAATTTCCATTCAAATCATTTTTCATCATCTGCGGATGTAAAATAATTTTGCTAAATAACAACACCCCTAAAAACGCAGAACTAATACCGCAAGCATATTTCAAAATCATGGAATATGGTGCAAGCAAATTACCAAGAGCCGCCAATCCAAGCATCACCCCAGCAGTAGGTACAGGAACTTTTCTAATCATAATATAAAGCCTTCTTTCATAAATTATCTTATTTATAATTTCTTAATTAATATCTCGTTCAACCTTGACCTTATATTATCATACATTTATTCATAAGTAAAATATATTATTTACTTTAAAACGATAGGTAAATACTTATTTATAAAAATAGAAAAATCCCCATAACATACATTTTATATTATAAATATAAAATCTACATCATGAGGAAAATCTTCTAATAATACCTATTTTTTCCCGCATTTTAGCATCTTTTTATGGTAGCCATAAGGCTATTGGCAAAGATAA
>NZ_CFQVBI010000043.1:0-2997 GCF_986095205.1 Megamonas sp.
ATATATGGGGGTGTAGCTCAGTTGGGAGAGCACCTGCCTTGCAAGCAGGGGGTCAGGAGTTCGAATCTCCTCATCTCCACCATATTAAATAATAAGCCTTCGGGCATTAGATAAAGACAGGATAACCTGTCTTTTTTGTTTGTGTAAAAATAAATATATTTTCATATATGGATAATAGGATAAGGAGGAAGACATCAGTGAATAGCATTATGGTAACAATCGCTTCTGTTTGTTTAGTAGCTCTTACAGTTATTAATTTCTAAGAGGGAATAATTTGTAATTATTGTTTTTAATTAGAAAAAGGATTTTAAAATGAAAAGCAATGGCAAAAATATAGTTATATTAGTGATGTTTTGTTTATTAACTGTTGTATTTGCTGGTTGTGGAAATACTTCTCAAGATAATAGTTCTCAGAAAACAGAAAAGCAACAAGAAATTTATATTGTAGCAGCTGCTAGCATGACAGATGCTATAAGAGAAATTGGTGCAAATTATGAAAAAGAACATCCAAATGTGAAATTAACATATAACTTTGGAAGTTCTGGTGCCTTACAAACACAGATAGAACAAGGGGCTCCTGCTGATGTATTTATTTCAGCAGCACAAAAACAGATGAATGCCCTAGATGAGAAAGGATTAATTGATAAGTCCACGCGTAAAGATTTATTGGAAAATAAAGTGGTTTTAATTGTGCCAAAAGACAGTGAATTATCTTTAAATGATTTTGCTGATGTGGCTACAGATAAAGTCAATAAAATAGCTTTAGGTGAACCAAAAGCTGTACCAGTTGGACAATATTCAGAAGAAATCTTCTCTAATTTAAAGATACTAGACGCTATGAAACAGAAGGCAGTATATGCTTCTGATGTACGTCAAGTTCTCGGTTGGGTAGAAACAGGCGAAGTAGATTGCGGTATAGTTTATGCTACAGATGCAGCTATTTCTGATAAAGTTAAAGTATTGATGGAAGCACCAGAAAATACTCATAAACCTGTAGTTTATCCAATAGCGATGGTAAACTCCTCTAAAAATCCAGATGTAGCAAAAGATTTTATTGCATATTTATCTCAAGATGCACAAAAAAATATTTTAGCAAAATATGGATTTAACGTAAAATAATAAAATATATAGCGACAAATTAAAGCAGATTAATGCTTTAGCTTGTCGCTATTTTCATTTGAGGTGAAAATATGGATTTTTCTCCATTATATATTTCCTTAAAAACAGCGGGACTTGCTACAATAATTACTTTTATTTTAGGTATATATGCAGCTAGATTTATTTGCAAATTAAAAAAATATCAAGGATTTATAGATGGCATCATCACTTTACCTTTAGTTTTGCCTCCTACTGTAGTGGGTTTTTTCTTATTGTTATTTTTAGGAAAAAATAGTTTTATTGGGCAATTTTTAGCTGTATTTGATATTAATATAATTTTTTCCTGGCCAGCTACTGTAATTACAGCAGTTGTAGTTTCTTTCCCATTGATGTATAGAACGACGCGTGGAGCTTTTGAGCAGATAGATAAAGATTTGATTTTTGCAGCGAGAACTTTAGGTATGAGTGAAGAAAAAATCTTTTGGAAGATTATATTACCTTTGGCAAAATCTGGTATATTAGCAGGTGCAATTTTATCTTTTGCTAGGGCTTTAGGTGAATTTGGAGCGACAATTATGCTCGCTGGTAATATTCCAGGAAAAACGCAGACAATGTCTACAGCTATTTATTCAGCAGTGCAAGCAAATGACCAAGAAACGGCTTTTGTTTGGGCAGGGATAATAATTGTTGTATCATTAATGGTAATGGTATTGATGAATTATTGGTTAAAACAGCAACAAAAAGTCAATAGTTGAGGTGAAGTAAATGGTTTTAGAAGTGGCAATAAAGAAATATTATCCTGATTTTAGTTTAGATGTGAATTTTTACACTGAAAAAGGAATTTTAGGTGTATTAGGTGCATCAGGTTGTGGTAAGAGCATGACTTTGAAATGTATTGCAGGGATAGAAACACCAGATGAAGGAAAGATAATTCTCAATGGTAGAGTTTTGTTTGATAGTGAAAAAAAGATTAATTTATCACCACAAAAGCGAAATATAGGCTATTTATTTCAAAATTATGCGTTGTTTCCTCATATGAATGTTGAAGAAAATATTGCTGTAGGTATAAAAATTAAAGAAGAAAAAAATGAAATTATAGCTAAGTATTTAAAAATTTTTCATTTAGAAAATTTAAAAAAGGCTTATCCTAAAAATTTATCAGGAGGGCAACAACAAAGAGTAGCATTAGCTAGAATTTTTGCTTCACAGCCTGATATATTAATGTTAGATGAACCTTTTTCGGCTTTAGATGATTTTTTAAAATGGCAAGTTGAATTAGAATTAGCAAAAGTTTTAAAGCTTTATGGTAAAAATGTATTATTCGTTTCCCATAATAGAGATGAAATTTATCGTTTTTGTGATGAAATTATGGTATTATCACAAGGAAAAACTGTGTCTTTTAGCACTAAAAAAGATTTATTTGAAAAACCAAATTCAATAGCTGCTTCTAAATTGAGTGGTTGTAAAAATCATTCACGCATAGAGAAAGTAGATAAGTATTTATGTAGAGCTATTGATTGGAATATAGATTTAACAGTTACTAGTGAAATAAGTGATAAAGATAGATACATAGGCATTAGAGCCCATGAGTTAATGATAGTTGATGATAAAGAAAGAAAAAAAGATATAAATGTAGAAGAATTTATCATTGATGAATTAGTAGAAAATATTTTTAGCATAGTTATAATGTTGAGAAAAGAAAATGCGAAACAAGCCATTCGTTTAGAAGTTGGCAAAGAGTGTTGGCAAAATAATAAAAGAATTGGCGATACTATATATGTAAAATTACCTCAAGATAAGATTTTTCTTTTAGATAATTGACATACTCCCCATGCCTAAAGGCAGGGGATTCTTGGATACAAACGATACTTGCCTACTAAAATAGCAGGTCTTACTATA
>NZ_CFQVBI010000044.1:0-1581 GCF_986095205.1 Megamonas sp.
TATAGTAAGACCTGCTATTTTAGTAGGCAAGTATCGTTTGTATCCAAGAATCCCCTGCCTTTAGGCATGGGGAGTATGTCAATTCTTTATTATTGTTTATAGATAAATAAATGTTCTATTATCTCAATTATAGTATATTTTATAAAAATGAAATTTAAATGAAAATAAATTTAAATTTTTGTAAAGGATGGTATTAATGGTGTGTATAGATAAGCATATGCATAAGACGTATTATATTTTAATTGGTTTGATGGTTTTATTGTTACCTCAAGCTTTTATTTTACCAGTAGAATGTAGTTATGAAAATCATTTGTTAGAAAATCTAGAAGTATTTGTATTAGGTATTGGTTTTATAAATATGTTATATAAAACTGCAAATTTAAATAAAGATAAAATTAATAAGTTTTATTTAGCATGTGGTATTTTTTATATTGTTATGATTGCTAGAGAATTAAGTTATGGTAGAGTATTTTATCCTATTGGTATTGATAAAAATGGTGAACAAATTTTTATGAATATCCATCAAATATGGTATGGCCCAATAGTATATCCTATAATTGCAGTACTAGTTTTAATAGCATTATTTTTAATGATACAAATTTATAAATACATAAAAAAAGAACAGATTATTTGTAGTATACCTAGATATAGCATTCGTTTATTTATAATTATGATGATCTTGAGTCAAATAGTATTTGAGAAAAATTTAATTAAGTTTTTAGCAGATTATGGTCAATTATTAGAAGAATGCACAGAGATATTAGCATATTGTTCTTTAGTATGCTTTACTTATGATATATCATTTAAAAAGAAATAAAGAAGGAATATAGATGTTAAATTTTGAAATTAGATATACAAAAGCTTTAGTTATTTTGTGTATTTTAGCTGTTATTTTTATTGGGTTATCATTTGTCTTGCCTATAGAATATAGTTATGAAAATCATTTTTTAGAGAATTTAGAAGTTGTAATTTTATTTTTAGGTATTGTAATTTGTATAGGGAAAATACGAGATTTTATTTTATATGATAGTATAAAATTTTATGTAGCTTCGATAATAATTTATATATTGATGATTGGTAGAGAATTGAGTTGGGGTCGTGTATTTTATCCTATTGGTATGGATAAAAATGGTGAACAGATTTTTGTAAAAGTACATGAATTATGGTATGGTTCAGTAGTTTATCCAATAGTAGGGATTTTAATTTTAATAGCTTTGATTTTATTGGTAGTATATTTTTATCAAAGCAGAAGACAAGGAATTTGTTGGTACATTCCATTAGGTGAATTTTTGTTTTTTATAGTAACAAGCATATTGAGTCAATGTGTATTTGATAGAGGTTTAGTGCAATTTGGTAATTATAATCAATTATTAGAAGAAAGCTGTGAAATCATAGCCTATATAGCGCTTGTTTGCTGTACATATGATATTTCCTTTAAAAGAAGATATATTCATATAAGATATTTTAGTATAAGATAATAAAAAGAGCCTCAGGAACTTATGAACTGCACCCCAAAAGTTGGACACAAAACAACTTTTGGAGGTGCAGTTTTTTTATGACTAAATACTCAAATGAATTTAA
>NZ_CFQVBI010000045.1:0-126357 GCF_986095205.1 Megamonas sp.
AAAAGGACTTAGTCCCGTAGAATACAGAACTAAGTCTCAATTAGTAGCTTAATTAATATGTCCAATATTTTGGGTGCATATCATTATATTCTTGAAGCTTTTTATTTATTTAAATTTATTTTTTAGTTGTTTAAATTGTCGTTCCCATTTTCGCATTGCAACGAAAATAATATGAATAGAGCTTACTTTTAATTTGAATTCCCACATTTTTTGGTGTGAAGGTATAGGAATGCGTGGAAGAGCAAAAAGATTAATATGCCAAAGTGGAACATTTTCAAAGATAGCAAATGCCATTTTATAATTTGCTTTTTTTACTATATTTATTACTTGTTGATTGAAAAAACCATATGGGTAACAAAGATAATCCATAGGTTTATCAAGTAATTTTTCAAATTTTGTTTTAGTATCAATAATTTCTAAATTTAATTTTTCCTCATTACATTGAGTTAAGAAAGGATGGTCGGCAGTATGAGGTTGGATATCTAGACCATGATGAAGCCAAGATTTTAATTCTGCTAAATTCATGGTAGTAGTTTCTTGTTTACCGAAATTTTCCCATTTGTTAGGTTTACCAATCCAATTGTAAATAGGAAAAACAACAGCAGTCATATTGTATTTTTTTAATAGCGGTAAGACTTCAAGATAATTATCCTGATAGCCATCATCAAAAGTTAGTAGAACAGGATTTTTAGGTAATTTAGTCTTATTTACGAAGTGATTATATAATTGTTCTGGTGTAATAGTATGATAGTTATGCGTGGATAAATATTCTAGTTGCTCGGCAAATTTTTCTTTAGGTAGAGCATTTCTATCACCAGGAATATCGGCTATACGATGATACATTAAAATTGGTACATAATTTTTAAATTTTAAATATAAGATAAAAAATATACATAAAATAATCAATAATAGTATAAACATAATAATTTTTCCTAACCTTAGATATAGTGTATAATAATATATTATACGAATATGAAGAAGATATTCAATAAATTTTTAAGGAAAGATTTTATGAAAAAATTTTTAGTTATTAATACATCTTTTTTTGGAGATACTTTACTTACTAATCCTTTATGTAGAAATATAAAAATATTATATCCAGATTCACATATAACTTTTATTGTTAATAAGTCATTTGTAGAAGTAGCAACCTACTGTGATGGAGTAGATGAAGTAGTAGCTTATGATAAAAAGGGTAAACATCATGGTGTAAAGGGAGCATGGAATTTTTATCAAGAATATAAAGAAAAATTTAAATTAGGCTTTGAAGCAGCTTTTGTTATCTATGGTAATGAAAGAGGTATTGTTTTAGCAAAATTATTTGGGGCTAAAAAAGTATATGCTGAAAATAAAGGTATAATAAATTTTTTATTAGATAATCCTAGAGAAATAGATTATCATGGTAAGACAAAAGTACAGACTAAAAATAGTATTTTATTAGAACAATATAGTAAAAAAGCTATAAGAGAATTACCAATGAAATTTATACCACCAGAATCATCATATGATGATATTGAAGTGTTATTAGAAGGTTTAAATATACAAGATAATAAATTAGTAGCAATATGTACTACATCTAAAAAGAAAGAAAAAGATATGCCTTTAAAAGATTGTAAAGAATTAATACAAACATTAAAAAGTAAAGGTTATACTTTATTACTATTAGGTGCAGGGAATGTAGCAAAAGAATATGGAGAAGAATTGTCTAAAATAGCTAAAGATGATTTTATAAATTTAGTAGATAAGACAACTATTGCTCAACTTGGAGCGCTACTAGCTAATTGTAAAGCTTTAATTAGTGTGGATACAGGGACTATGCATTTAGGTTTGGCAGTAGATGTACCTACAGTTTGTTT
The DNA here is from genome assembly GCF_986095205.1 of Megamonas sp. Lineage (NCBI taxonomy): Bacteria > Bacillati > Bacillota > Negativicutes > Selenomonadales > Selenomonadaceae > Megamonas > Megamonas sp. Next base: position 1,857 of record NZ_CFQVBI010000045.1, read on the forward strand.
ATTTTATATTCATACAAAAGCACATCTAGACGCATGGGCTCCTGAAAAATCATTATATCGTTGCGAGGTTTTAACAGAAAATATAAAGGTAGAAAATATTGTTAATTCTTTAAGAAAAATTATGGAGTAATTTTTTATGAAAAAAATTTTATTATTAGTACCTCGTATGAATATAGGTGGTGCTGAATCATATGTAGCATTAGTAGCTCGTAGTTTAAAATCATTAGGCTACAATGTATTTATTGCTTCTGCTGGTGGAGCGTTGGCGGTTGAATTACAAAAAGAAGGAATAAAACATTTTTTTTTACCGATTAGATTGAGTAAGTTTATATCAGGATTATTATTAAAACGTATTGTAGAAAAATATAATATAGACTTAATACATGCCAATTCGGAAGCAGCAGGTATTGTAGCCGTAAAGACACGAAATAAGTATAAATTAGATATTCCTATAGTATATACAGCTCATGGTGTATTACCAGCAAAAGTGAAAGACATTATAAATCAAGTGGATAAGATTATTGCTGTAAGTGAGTTTTCTAGGAAATCTGCAATAAAAGAAGGCTTTTTAGCTGAAAAAATACAAGTTGTTTATAATGGTGTAGATATTGAAAAATTTAAGCCAAATAGACAAAATAAAAATTTATTACGAAAAAAATATAATATACCACAAGAGGCTTTTACTATGATTATAGTTTCGCGTATTAAAAATTTGCGAAATAAAGGACATCAGCATTTACTTGATGTATTGAAAATTTATGAAGTTAGTAAAAAATGGCATCTTGTAGTAATTGGTAAAGGAAAAGGTTTCAGTGATTTAAAGAAAAAAATAAAAGAATATCATTTACAAGATAGAGTACATTTATTAGGTCATAAGACAGATGTAGAAAATTATATAGATATAGCAGATGTTATGGTTTTACCATCATATTTTGAAACATTTGGATTGGTTTTAGCTGAAGGGATGGCAATGCAAAAGCCAGCTATAGCTTTTAATGTTGGTGGTATTGGTGAAGTTATAAGTGATAAAGAAACAGGATTTATTGTAAAATATAATAATGATGATGATTTATTAAATAAGATAAATATATTAGCTCAAGATAAAGATTTATGTAGCAAAATGGGAATAAATGCAAGGAAAAAAGTAGAAAAAGATTTTGCTAATCAAATAATGATAAAAAAGATTATAGAAATATATAATAATATTTGTGATAATAGATAAATTTCATGGGATGTGAATTTAGTGAAAAAGATTTTAAGTATTGTATCTGGAAATCCATCAGGTTCACTTAATATTGCAATAGATATAAGTAATTATTTAAAAACTAGAGGTTATGAAATTATTGATATTTTTCGTAAATATAATAATACAGATTTAAAAGGTATTATTGTTATAAAAGATAAATTTACTATAGACTATATATTATCTTTAGGTGAGTTTATTAGACATAGTAAACCAGATTTAATTATCGTTCATGGATATAGTACACATATTTGGACTAAATTAGCCTTAGTATATGCTAAAATACCAGTAAAATTAATACATGTAGAACATAATACGGAGAAGTATACACCATTTAGACGTTATTTAACACGAAAATTAGATAAGTATACAGATAAATATATTTGTGTATCAAAAGGTGTAGCTAATCACTTGATTAAGCAAGGCATAGATAAATCAAAAGTAGAAGTAATTTATAATGGTATTGATATACAAAGTTTTGATTTACCAAAGGAAAAGCACGACATTTTCACAGTAGGAATGGTTGCTCGTTTCAGTAAACAAAAAGATCAAATGACTTTGATTAAAGCGATAGAGTATTTGATTAAAGAAAAAAATGAAAAAATTAATTTGTTATTAATGGGCATAGGAAAGACTAGAAAAAAATGTGAAAAGTATATTTATGAACATAATTTAGATAATAATATAAAAATAATAGAAGGTAATTTTAAAGATTTAATAGTAAAAACAGATTTATTTGTATTGGCTACACATTATGAAGGTTTTGGTTTGGTATTATGTGAAGCTATAGCAGCAAAAACCCCTGTAATATCTACAGATGTGTCAGGAGCAAATGAAGTAGTTTTGAATAATAAAACAGGTCTGTTAGTAGAAGATAATAATGTGTTAGATTTGGCTAATAATATATTAAAAATGAAAAATAGTAAAGAGTTAAGAGAGTCTTTGAGTAAAGAAGCATATGAATTTATTAATGAAAAATTTAGTTTAGAACTTATGTATAAAAACTATGAAAATAGCATCAAGGAAATGATTTATAATGAGTGATATAACAATAGTAACAGCATATTTTGATATAGGCAGAGGAAATTGGAATAATAGTGAAAGAGGAAATAATAAATATATTAATTATTTTAAATTTTGGGCTAGAATAAAAAATAATTTAATTGTATATACTACAAAAGAATTTGCTAATGAAATTTTATCTATAAGAAAAGATTTTGGATTAGAGGAAAAAACTAAAGTTATAATAGTAGATGATTATAGAGCTTTTGATAGAGATTTATATAATAGAATAGAAAAAGTAATGAATAATGATATATCAAAAACTTTTCATAAGGATATAAAGAGACCAGAATCATGGAATGTAGATTATAATTATGTTGTAATGCTAAAATGGTATTGTATAGAAGATGTTATTAGTAAAAAGTATATAAATAATAATTCAATGATAGCATGGTTAGATTTTGGATTTAACCATGGGGGTAAAGATGGATTAATTAATGAAGAAGATTTTAATTTCTTATGGGAGTATAATTTTTCTAATAAAATACATTTATTTACACATCAAAAAATAGATGTAAATATACCTATTTTTGAAATTGTGAGAAATATGGATGTATATATTAGAGGCAATATAATGGTTGCTTATGTTGATTTATGGAGAGATTTTATATTATTAGCAAAAGAGTCTATGTTAAGTTTATTAAGATGTGGATTATGCGATGATGATCAAACTATAGAACTTATGGCATATTATGAAAGACCTGAATTATTTGAAATACATGATGTAGATACATGGTATGATGGATTAAAATTATTTGGTGGAGAACATTTTATAGAAAGAAAAAAGGAATATAAAAAGAATAAGAAATATAAATTATATAAAAAAAAGGCAAAGGCATATAAATTTAATGGTAGTTATAAAAAAGCTATAAGATATTATATAAAGTATTATAAAGAGAAATATTTACATTTTAATTGAGGAGAAATAAATTGTATTTAAATAATATAGTGGAAAATAAATTAATATTTAATGGCTTAAATATTGAAGATATTAATTATAAAAAATCAATAAATATAGGATATGGTGTAGATAACAATTTTATAAGACCTATGGGAGTATCAATGACATCGATAATAAAAAATAATATGGATATAAATATTATTTTTCATATATTTATAGATTATATAGATGATATGTCATTGAATTTATTAGAAAAATTTGCTAAGGATAATAAAGTTATTGTTATTATTTATAAAATAAATACAGAAGTTTTTGATCAATTACCTTATACTAAACATTTTGCGAAAGCTACATATAATAGATTTTTAATGCCACAAATTTTGGACGGTATTGTGAATAAATTAATTTATATTGATGCAGATGTACAATGTTTTGGTAATTTGAAGTCATTAATGCAATTAGATTTTAAAGATAATATTGTTGCTGTTGTAAATGATTTGCCTTATGTTAGAGAAAAACAAATAAAAAAATTAAATATAAAAAATAATAAATATTTTAATGCAGGATTTATGTTTATAGACGTAAAAAAATGGAATGATAATAATATTTCAGAAAAAGCAATAAAATTATCATTTGATAATTTAGGAAAATTTGCTTGGCTTGATCAAGATGCTTTGAATATAGTATTGGACGGAAAATGTTTATATATTGATAAAAAGTATGATTATCTTTTAAATATGAAACATAAAAGTGCTTATATGCCAAATGATGTTATATTTGTACATTATGTTGGTAGATATAAACCATGGAATAAATGGTGTATGCATCCTTTAAGAAAATATTTTTTAGATGTAGAAAAAATATCTTTATGGGGAAATATGCCATTAAATAAACCGATTAATTATAAACATATGAAAATGATGGGGAGATCATTTATTCAATATGGAAAATATTTGAAAGGTATATATTGGTATATAAAATATACTATTTATAAAATCAAAGATAAATTTATTAGGTGATGATTAGATGAAGAATATATTTGTAGTAAATTCAATATATCATGCACTTACAGCATTTATATTGACACATAGTATATTAAAAAATGATGAAAATTATTTAGTTATAATGCGTCCACCTAAATATGAAACATGGAAGAAAAATGAAATATTGAAGTATATTTCTTCAAAAGAATGTGGATATAAAAATGTATTTGTATTATTAGATTGGTTGATGAGTAAAAACAGAACTACATCGTATAGACAGCAAGTAAAATATGTGAAAGAAAATATTAGAATTTTAGATATAGATAATGTATTTATAGGTGTGGATACATCTATACCTAATCAACTATTTGTTGAAGCTATAGGAAAAAATTCTTTTTATAGAATAGAAGATGGCATGTATTCATATTTTAATGGAACACGCAGACGAAAAAAAAGTCATGCTATTTTTCATAAAATAAAAGCTTATTTATTAAAATGGATTTCGGGTATAGAAGGAAATATGTATCTTAATACAGAAGCTGAGGGCGAAAGTCCAGCAGGTAAATTAGATATTATGTATAAGCCATGGCTTATACATAGAAAATCCCTATCTACAAAAGAAATAACTGTTGAAATGATAAATGAAGCTATAAAAGATTTAAAATCACGACAATTATTAAAAGAAACTTTTGAAGAAGATAGCATATTATATTTAAGTCAGCCTATGGTTGAGATGGGAAAATTTACATTAGAAGAAGAAGCACAATGTTTAGAAAAAATTAGAAATTTATATAAAGATAAAGTAATACTATATTATAAACCACATCCACATGATAATCCAGATAAGATAAAATATTATAAAGAACATTTCAAATGGATAAAAATATATAAGGGGTCTGAGCCTGCAGAGTTAATATTTGCATCTAATCCTAAATTAAAAGCAGTAATAAGTTATCAATCATCAGCATTGATGAATGTAGATAAGTTTGCAAAAACTAATATAAAAGCTATAAGTTTAGCGGATTCTTTAAATGTAGATATTCATCTAGTATATAGAAATATTATGGAGAAATCAGGTATAATTTTTTATTAAAACAAAAAAGTAGAAGATTAGTATCTTCTACTTTTTTAATTTAGTTAATAAATATAATATATAGTATTTAATACTTGATAAATAATAACCATGATGATATAAATCTTGAGAATAAATTCGTAAACGACGATAGTGTTTTGGATATACAGGAGAAGCATTTTTCCAAGGTGTTTGATTTTCATACGTTTTGTATAAATCTCTGTTATAATCATTTGACATAGAACTTACTTCCCAGCCTAAATCCCATGGCTTTGGAGAAGATGTAAAATGTAATAGAATGATTTCTTTATTAGTAATACTGTCTTTATGCCAAGGATAAAAACCATTAAAATAGTTGAATTTTTTAGGTAGATATGCTATTTTTTGTGTTAATATTAAATTTAAAGCATCTTGATCGGGAAATTTAAAATCATATGAAGTGGTTGATAAAATTTCTATAAGTTTATTAGATATATTATATTTATTCCATTCTTGGATATTAATAAGTAACATTCCTGAATTAAAATATATATGATTTTTTAAATTTAAAGCATTATTGCGAGATTGATTCATATCTTTTGTGTCAGGAACAGCTGCAATGATATTATTTTCTAGATTAATAGATAATAATTCTTGTATATTATTTAAACAAATAATGTCTGCGTCTACATAGATTATTTTTGACAGATTTTTATTTAGTACAGGTAGTAAAAATCTAAAATACATAGAAATAGGAAATGCTTTTTGGGTAGGTAATTTATTAAAGTAAGTATTGTCTATAATATAAATATTAATATTTATATTGTGTTGTTGTGCTAGAGCTTTTAATTTGTTAATAGAATCTTTAGTAAGAGAAGATGAAACAATATGAAAATGAAAATTTTGATGAGGATTATTTTCACAAAAAGATACAATGGATGTAGAACAACAACGAACATAATTATTATCAATACCATAGCCTATATGAATTGTATTGTTAATACTAGATGAAAAAGAATATTTAATAATATTTTTAATAGATTCTTCAAGTTGATACATAATATAGCCTCAAATTATAGTGATTTTTAATTGTTTATTTTAGAAATTGTTAAATGTTTATTTAATATAAAATATAATCCAGTAAATATCCAAAATAAAGCAGTATTACCTTTATAACCTAATTGACAAAATATAGAATCGGTTAATGAATTTATTGTAAATGCTAGTAAACAAGATAAAAAAGCTAAAGAAAAAGCATCTTTATTTCGTATATAATTAGTTATAGTATAATAGTACAGATATATAAATAATAAAATATAACCAGATGTACCTAATAAACCTGTTTCAGATAAAAAAGCTAATAATACATTGTGAGGATGCCCTTGTGTTTCTCTAGATAACGGGGAACGATAAGTAGACATATATTCTTCATAATAATTACCAAGACCCACACCAGAGACGGGATGATCAATAAACATCTTTGTGGCAGATTCCCACATTAATATACGTTCATAGTTAGATTGATTTGCATAATTTGTATCAGGAATGCTAGAAACACGATTGATTGAAGATGGTGAGATGGAAAATATTGATAAACTATATACTGCTAATAAAATAATAAGAGAAATAGCTTTTAATTTACTTTTTATAGAAAACAAAATAATTAAAGGAAAAATAATTGCTAATTCAAGCCAAACAATACGAGTGTTTTCAAAAATGACAGCAGGGATATTAATTAAGATTATAAAAAAGAGAAGAATTCGTATTTTTTTCGAAAGTTGGCTTTTATGTAGACTTAGGGTAAGGATGATAGGTAAAATTAAACTATTAGAAACGGCTAAAAACATATAATGGTTATTACAAAAACCAGTGGGTCTGCCAGTGTTTCCTAAATAAAATTGATATATAATTAATAAAGCATTAATAAATAATGGAATAGAAAAGGAAAGAAATAATAAAAATATACGTTTGATATTCATTGGAAATAGGATTATTGTAAATAATCCTAATAATGGACTAATAAAACGAGATTTATAATTATGGAGTGAACCATCAGATAATATAGTAGACAAAAAGATCATTAATAAAAAGTAAATAATAATATATATGTAATATTTAAATTCTTTTGTGTAATTTAATTGTAAGGGATGATTTTTTCTAAAATAAAAAAGAAATATAATATTAAGAATAAAAGCAGTGGTAACAAAGTTTATTTTAGTATCAATTAAAAAAGTTAGTCCATATAAAAGTAAACAGTAAAATATAATATTTTCGTAAATTTGATAAATTTTATTTTGCAAAATAATACTCCTTAAAAATAATGTAGTTTTTTTTATTTATGGTACAATAATCTTATGGATAATGCAAATAATTTTTATAAAGGAGATAAAATATAATAGATATGAAAGCAGTATTTTTTGATGTTGATGGAACACTGATTGAAGGTACACATCCAGATTATCGTTATATGCGTGAAAACGTGCAAAAAGCAATTCGTAAATTGCAAGAGCAAGGTCATTATGTATTTATTGCTAGTGGTCGCTCACTTGCTTTTCTTGATGAAAAGATAAGAAATTTTGGTTTATATTCCTATAGATAATATAAATATTCTTATCAAAAATAGAGTAGAATGATTTATTTTTATAAGAAATGAGATGAATGTTTTGTAAAAATATAGATTATAAGAAGAACTTAAAGTATTAATAATTAAGAGATGGTGATATATTATGGCAAGTTGTTCAATTTATCAACTTAACGCGGAAGTGAAAGGTTATAAACCAAGAATGTGGCGTCGTTTTCAAGTTTCAGAAGATATTACTTTAGCAAGGTTAGCATATATTATTATGACTCTTTTTGAAATGAGAGCTAATCATTTGTTTGATTTTGAAATTAGGATTAATTTGAATAAATCTAAATTAATAAAAGAATTAGGAAGAAAAAATATAGAGATATCAAGAAAATCTTTATTAAAGATAATAAAGATAGGATTATCTGATAGTCAAACTAATGAATTAGATGAAAGCATTTATGACTTTAATATTTTTGAAGTGAAGATGAAACAACTTATTACACCAGATATGCCTAAAATTAAATTTAGATATGATTTTGGTGATAATTGGGAAATAAATGTAAAATTAGAAAAAATTATCATAGATGAAGTATTATCGAAAAAGGGTTTACCACGTGTGTTAAAAGGTAAAGGATATGGTATTATTGAAGATTGTGGTGGTGTCGATGGATTAAAAAGCATTGCTGAAGCCTATAGTGAAAAAAGTGGTGAAGAATATGAAAATTATTGTGAATGGTTATTGGATGATGATATAGATTTAGTATCCTTTGATATAGAAGATATGAATAATAGATTGAAAAAAATTCCAAGAATTTATGAAAAACTTTATGAAGATGGAATATATCCTACAGAGAAAGAAATAGAATTGATTGAAAGAAATTATTAAAATAAAGGCAGAATTTTTTAGTAATGAGATTTTTTAGTAATGAGGTATGTTATGAAAGCCGTATTTTTTGATGTTGATGGAACACTGATTGAAGGTACACATCCAGATTATCGTTATATGCGTGGAAACGTGCAAAAAGCAATTCGTAAATTACAAGAGCAAGGTCATTATGTATTTATTGCTAGTGGTCGTTCACTTGCTTTTCTTGATGAAAAAATAAGAAATTTTGGTTTTGATGGCTATGTATTGCTCAATGGTTCAGTTATATTTTTCCACGATAAGATTATTTACAGAGCGCCACTTGAAAAATCTTTTGTGGAGAAAATCACATCTATTTGTGATGAACATGATATGCAATACAGCTTACAGGGAGATTTTCATACTTATGTAGATAAAAAATTTGAATATCTAATCTATCGTTTAGGGCAATACGGAATTTTTGCTGACCAATTGACTTTCGATTATGATAAAAAAGCTATAGATGTTTATAAATTAGAAATAGATTCACCTAGACATGAAGATAGAAAATATATCATAGAGAATTTGCCTGAAGATATGACTTATGTAGAGGATATGAACCATAATTATTGCCATCTAGAAGTCTATGCTAAAGAAAATTCCAAAGCTACAGGAGCATTAAAAGTTTTAGAATTATTGAATATAGATATAAAAGATAGCTATGCTTTTGGTGACGGAGATAATGATATTGAAATTTTATCTACAGTGGGAATGGGTATGGCAATGGCAAATGGCAGTGTAAAAGCTAGAAATAGTGCTAAAATTGTAGTTCCATCAGTATTTGAAGATGGTGTAGCTTATGGTATTGAAAACTATATTTTAGATAAATAGGAATTTTTTTATTTAACTAGAATAAGATAGAGAGTATATATTTTATTAATAAATTTTTTTAGAAAAGAGGGATAATATGTTTAAATTGGTGAAATTCTTAGTGATAGTATGTTGTTTTGTAGCGATTAGTGGGTTAAATTTAGCTGTATCTTTTGCTCAAAATCCTAATTTCAATCAAGTTTTATATTGGGACAATTATAGTTTTAGTATCAAAGAAGATGGGGATAAACTCATAATAAAACCTAAAAATTTAGCTATTGTAAATCGCAAGGAAGTTCATGATATCGTAGGATATACTGTAAATGATGTACAGATAGCTGATTTAAACGATGATGGTTATCCCGAAGTTTTGGTTTATTTAACAAATGATGGTAGTGGTAGTTATGGCAATTTAATAGGTTATTCTTCTAATAATGGTAAATCTATGAGCCAAATAGCACTATCACCTATTGAAGACATGAAAACTTTAGCAAAATATTATCGCGGTCATGATTATATGCAGGTAAAAGGCAATGTATTTACAAGAACATTTCCACTTTATCTAGAAGAGGATACAAATGCTAATCCAACTGGTGGCATTTGTGAAATTCAATATAAATTAGTTGATGGTGAAGCTTGCCGAATTTTAAAACCTGTTAAATACACTATTTATAATATTGTAGATGAAAAAGTAATGAAATAATAGACATTTTGTCAAAAAATAATAAAAGATAGGTTTTACCTATCTTTTATTATTTTTCTCTAAATAACATCATATTTAATTTGTATCTATAAGGTTTAATTTTATTATTAATAATTAAGTGTGTTTTAGGAATATTATCTAGTCGATTTTGTATTGTACCCCTAGATTTTTTAGTTGTTTTCATGATTTCTGAGATAGTTGCACCTTCACCAAAAAAAAGAGAAGCTTGTAATAATATAAAATAAATATTTTTGGTAATATCATCACTTATAATAATTTTATCCAGTTTATCTGAATAAGTACTTAATTGAGATAATTTTTTCTGTAAGATATCAATAGCTTCTTTTATAGCTTTATTTAACATTTCTAAGAAGGTTTGTACAAATACAGTTAAATCGCCTCTGTTATATTCATTATCAGTATCTTGAAAGATTTCATAGTATTTTTTTTTGTATCTTTTTATGATAACAGATAATCTTAGTGCTATTATTTCGTCAAATTCTTTTGCTAAATAATATGAAAATATAAATCTTGCTGTTCTACCATTTCCATCATAAAAAGGATGAAGATATCCAAAAAAATAGTGAAAAATAATTACTCTAATTAAAAATGGTATCTCTTTATCGTTTAATATATTTAAAGCAATAGACATATTATCTATTAATTTTTCTTCTGGATATACTCCTTGGTGTAATATTTTATCTGTAGCAGATGTTATTTCTACAGGATCTTTTCTAAATATTTTTCCATCTGGTTTCCAATCAGAATGTTCTGTTAAGACTTCATCAAGAGCAAATGTATCGTAAAATTTACGTATATCTTGACATGATTTAAAACAAATATTTTCATTGTTAATAATTTTATTGTATTTATCAACAACACTTTTTAAATGTAAAAAATCTTTTGATATAGGCTGGCTTTCTAAAATATCTTTTATTTGTTTTTTTGTACTATGTACACCTTCAATATCATTTGTAGATTTTATTTCATCAATTAACGAAGATAAAACAAATTGTCTTAATAAAATAGGTGGAGCTTGTTGCTTCATCTTGAATAAATTGAAATAATTTTTATAGAAACGTTCTATTAATAATGTAATTTCTTCTGTATAGCATAAAAAAGCAGGATAAGCATTTTCTCTATTATATTGTTTTATTTCTATAGGAAAGTGTTTTGTTGTTACAGCTTCAAATCTTTTGTTATATTCTATATTATAGTTATTAGCATCTGTATAATAGATTTTTTTTAGACTTATGTATTTCATAGACAACACCTCAATACATATTATAAAAATTGGTTATTTTATAATATCATTATAATTCATTTTACAAAAATCGGCTATTTTGTAATATCATCATAATTCATATTATAAAAATCGGTTATTTTGTAACATCGGTGTAAAAATAGTTTAGTTATGTTTATAGAAAAAGCCAGCAGACTAATCTGCTGGCTTAATTTTTTATCTTGCCATCAATTCAGCAATTTTATTAGCAATTGCAGCTGGATCTTCTGGCATCATACCTTCAATGAGAAGTGCTTGAGCATATAAAAGTGAGCAATAATCTTTGAATGCAGTACTTTCTTTGCCTTGTTCATGTACTTTTTGTAAACGAGCAAATAAATCATGTTTTGGATTGATTTCTAAGATACGTCTAGCTTTGAACATTGGATTATTTGCATCAGCAAAAGCTTGTTCCATAGCAAAACTTGGACCTTGTTCGTCTGCTACTAAGCAAACAGCAGAAGATTTTAAACGGCTACTGATTTTTACTTCAGCAACTTTATCGCCAAGAGTTTCTTTGATATCTTTGATTAAATCTTCATTGGATTTTGCGATTGTTTCAGTTTCTTTTTTCACTTCTTGAGATTCAACATCATCAAGGTCTAAATCGCCACGGCTGATGGAGTGGAATGGTTTACCTTCATATTCACGCATAACTTCAATAGCGAATTCATCAACGTTATCAAGGAAGTATAATACATCAATACCTTTATCGCGTAGAATTTCCATCTGTGGTAAGCTATCGATACTTGCACGGTCTTTACCTGTAGCGTAGTAGATTTTTTTCTGGCTTTCAGGCATATTTTCTACATATTCTTTTAAAGTGATGAGTTTATCTTCTTTGGAAGTTGTGAATAAGAGTAAATCTTTTAATTTATTTACTACATCACTGCCACCATTATAGACACTGCCATAGATACCGATTTTTAAGGATTTACCGTATTCTTTCCAGAATTGTTCATATTTACTGCGGTCTTTTTTGAGTGTATTTGCTAATTGTTTTAAGATAGTTTTTTCTAAGTTTTTACCGATTAATTTTAATTCACGGCTCTGTTGTAAAAGTTCACGAGAGATATTTAAGGAGAAATCAGGAGAGTCAACTAAACCTTTAACGAAGCGGAGATATTCAGGTAAGAGGTCTTTGCATTTATCCATGATGAATACATGGCGAGAATAAAGCTGTAAGCCTGGTTCATAATCGCTATGATAAAGATTGTAAGGAGCATGTGCAGGGAAGAATAAAAGGGAAGTGTATTCGATATTACCTTCGATTTTATTGTGCATTACTTCCATTGGTTTTTCCCAGTCATGGAAAAGATTTTGATAGAATTCAGTGTATTCTTCTTCTTTAATTTCAGATTTATTTTTAGCCCAAAGTGGTTGCATGGAGTTTAAGATGCGAACTTCATTTTTCTTGATAGTACCAGCACCTTCGATTGGTTTACCATCAGCATCTTTTGGCTGTTCTTCAATGACAAAGTTCATTTTGATTGGGTAACGAACATAATCAGAATATTTTTTTACAAGAGATTGTAATTTATATGTGTCAGTGAAGTTTTCTTCAGTTTTATCACCATAGAATTCAGGTAAAAGTGTGATAGTGATATTAGTACCACGGCTATCTTTAGTGCATTCTTCAATAGTGTAAGAACCATCAGCTGTGGATTCCCATTTATAAGCTTGAGTTTCGCCAGCTTTTCTGGAAACTACAGTGATTTTTTCAGCTACCATGAAAGCGGAGTAAAAACCTACACCGAATTGACCGATTAAATCTTTTTGAGTGTCATTGTCGCCTTCTTTAGCTTGTTGAAGTTTTTCCAAGAATGCTTTTGTACCGGATTTTGCGATAGTACCTAAGTTTTCAATGAGTTCTTCTCTATTCATACCAAGACCATTATCAGAAATAGTCAATGTATGGCTAGCTTCATCAGGAATTAAGAAGATTTCATAATCGCTATCGCCTTCGAGTAAATCACGATTTGTAAGAGATTCAAAATGTAATTTATCGATTGCATCAGAAGCGTTGGAAATTAATTCGCGAAGGAATATTTCACGGTTTGTATAAATAGAATGTATCATTAAATCGAGTAATTTTTTAGTTTCAGCTTGAAATTGATGTGTTTCTTTAGCCAAGATTTGTCACTCCTAAATTTAGATTAAAAATGAATTATTAGCACTCTAATACAAAGAGTGCTAACCGTTAATTATTATTATATAATTATAGGTCAAAATGTCAATAGAGAATAAAAGAAAAAGCCAGTTATACTGGCTTTTTCTCTATTTTTAAGATTATTTATCATTGAAGGATAATAAACCATATTGGTAATTGTTAATATCATCTTCAGTTAGTGCTGATTTTGATGATAAAACGATACAATAATTGGATTTTGCACCTTTAAAATATGTTTCGATATTTTGTCCTTCTTGTTCAATTGTTTTATCTACTTGACCATCTTTATCTGTATCGATTTGGATAGTTTTTGCAGTAACAGCATAAATAGCATTATGTCCTTGAATTGGAACAAGAGAAATCGCTTCATATCCACGTTCAATAGCTAATCGAGTAAATAAATCTTGTCTAGCTTCATCAGTTAAATTATCAAGGTCAGGGAAAGTATCATTACTGAAAGCATTTGGGGAAACAACCCAGTATTTTGTAGGGTTATGACCATCTGTTTCAAATATGAGAACATCTCCTTGTTCTTGAGGGGAAAGAATGCTCAAATTAATTACAGCGAGAGGTTTTTCAGGACATTTTATACTGTAACCAAAGCGTTCGCTAGTATATAGATATCCGTCTGCTGCAAAACTTGTGCCTGGCATAGCTGCTACAGCTAGTAGTGTAAAAATACTCATAAAAGTCAGAAACATTCTTTTTAACATCATAAGTATATCTCCTTAAATTTATAGAATAAGATGCTATAAATTTATAGCATCTTATTCATAGTATTTATTTAGCCAATTATATCATAGATAAGCATAAAAAGCGATTTTTATTTTATATCAAAAGATAATATTGGTCAAAAAAATTACATAAATTTATCGACTTCGGATTTTGGTTTAACTTTCTTATCTCCAGTGAGCCAAGAAGTTATTTTCATAACAACAAGATACATAACAGGGATTAAGAATACACCTAAGATAGTGGCAAAAATCATACCACCAACAACGGCAATACCCATGTTATTACGAGCAGCAGCACCAGCACCAGTTGCTACAGCAAGTGGTAAACAGCCGATGATGAATGCAAGAGATGTCATTATGATTGGACGAAGACGAAGTTTTGCCGCTTCTAAAGCAGCTTTTAATGGTTTCATACCAGTATCAACACGAACTTTAGCGAACTCTACGATAAGAATAGCGTTCTTAGCTGCTAAACCGATGATAACGATGATACCGATTTGCATATAGATACTGATTTGCATATTTAAGACATATGCAGATAATAAAGCACCAAAGATACCGGTTGGAACAGTCAACAATACAGCATATGGTACGCTCCAGCTTTCGTATAAAGCAGCAAGGCATAAGAATACGAATACAAGAGCAAGAGCCATAACTTGAGTTGTAGAGCTTGTTGCAGCACGTTCTTCACGGCTTTGACCAGACCAGTCAATATTAAATCCAGTAGGTGCCACTTCTTTTACAACTTCTTCGATAGCAGCCATGGCTTGACCAGAGCTATATCCATCTTTTGGGCTACCTTGAATTGTAACACTTCTGCTAGCATTGAAACGAGAGATGATAGCAGGACCTGAATTTAATTTTGGTTTAATTATAGTATTTAATGGAACCATTTGACCATTAGATCCGCGAATAAAGATGAAACGTGTTGTATCAGCTTCATTACGGAAATTGCTGTCTGCTTGCATTACTACTTTATAAGTACGACCAAATTGGTTGAAATCGTTGATTTCTGTACCACCAAAGTTTACTTGGAGAGCAGTGAATACATCAGAAATATTTAAACCTAAGTTTTTAACTTTTTCACGGTCTACTTCAAATTCATATATTGGTGATTTTATACTGTAAGTAGTATATACACCTTGAAGTTCTGGACGCTGATTAGCGGCAGCAACGATTTTTTTAGTGATAGTATCTAATTCTTCATTAGTATGACCGCTCATATCTTGTAATTGAAGATTGAAACCGCTGACCATACCAAGACCTGGAAGAGATGGTGGGTTCATAGCGATGATAGAAGCTTCTGGGTAATTCATACCTTGTTTAAATGCCATACCAACTTCAGCATCGATACTTGTTTCTGGAGTAGTTCTTTCACTCCATGGTTTTAAACCAACGAAGAAAGTAGCTGCACTGGATTTTGCACCACCAGATAAAATATCATAACCAGAAATACCCATAACCTGGTCAACACCTGGATTTTGTCTGAGTTCTTGGGATAAGGCATCCATTATTTCTTCTGTACGATTTAAAGAAGTACCTTCTGGTAATGTTACAGAACCAAGATAGAAACCTTGGTCTTCCGGAGGAATGAATGTAGTTGGTAATATTCTAAATAAACCAGCCATGAGAGCTGTGATAATTACAAGGAATACTACGCAAAGTTTAGCTTTACCAATGAGGAAAGCAATACATTTTACATATCCTCTAGTCATCCAATTCATAAATTGATTAAATCTAATAAAGAAACTGCCTATAGTAGAATCTTTATTTTCATTAGGAGTATGTGGTTTTAACAAAGTAGCACAAAGTGCAGGTGTAAGTGTTAAAGCCACAAAGGCAGATAATGCCATAGAAATAGCAATAGTCAAAGCGAACTGACGATATAAAACCCCTGTCATACCGCCTAAACCTGCTACTGGTACGAATACAGAGGCAAGTGTGAAGGCAATAGCGACAACTGGACCTTGTACCTCGTCCATAGCACGACCTGTTGCTTCTTTAGGGTCAAGACCATCTTCTGCCATATGACGCTCAACGTTTTCGATAACAACGATAGCATCATCGACAACAAGCCCGATGGCAAGAACCATACCGAATAAGGTAAGTGTATTAATAGTAAAGTCTAATACAATGAAGGCTGCAAAAGTACCGATAAGGGAAACTGGTACAGCGAGCATTGGAATTAAAGTTGCACGCCAGCTCTGTAAGAAGATATATACAATGAGCATAACGAGTAAGAGGGCTTCAACAAATGTTTTAACAACTTCCTGAATAGATTCGCTGATATATGTTGTATTATCTACAACTGCTTCATATTCTAAATCAGGAGGGAAATCTGCTTTAGCTTCTTCAAGGATTTCTTTTACTTGGCTTACAGTTTCCATTGCGTTAGCATCACTTGTAAGCTGAACACCGAAACCTACAGAATTTTGATTATTATGTTTAGCAGAAATATTATTTGTACGAGCGCCAGTTTCTACTCTAGCAACATCTTTTACACGAACGAAGGAACCACTATTATTATCAGAACGAATAATGATGTTTCCAAATTCTTCAGGTGTTATTAAACGACCTTGAACTTTACCTGTATATTGGAATTCTTGGTCTTTTGGTGCAGGCATCTGACCGATTGTACCAGCAGGAGCCTGAATGTTTTGTTCTTTTACTGCACTGACAACATCAGCTACAGTAAGACCAAGTTCCGCTAATTTATCAGGATTGATCCAAAGACGCATTGCATAGTCAGCACCGAATACGTTTAAGTCCCCAACACCTGGAACACGTTTAATTTTATCTACGAGATAAATATCAGCATAGTTTTTTAAGAAAACACTATCATAAGTACCATTAGGTGATGTTAAAGTCAATACCATTGCCATATCACTAGAGGCTTTACGAGTAGTAAGACCATATGTTTGAACATCAGTTGGTAAGCTTGGTTCAGCAGTAGAAGCATTGTTTTGTACTTTTACTGAGTCCATATCACCATCAGTACCTAATTTGAAGACTACTTGTAAGCTATATCTACCATCATTTGAAGCAGTAGAACTCATATAGTCCATGCCTTCAACACCGTTTACTTGCTGTTCAACTACTTGAGCGACAGTTTCATTTACGGTATCAGCATTGGCACCTGTATAAGTTGTGCTTACAGTAATTGTAGGTGGAGAAATCTGTGGATATTGTGCTATTGGTAAGTTAAAAGCAGAAATTGTACCTAAGATTACAATGATTAAAGATATAACAATAGCAAATATCGGACGATTTATAAAGAATCTTGACAATTATAGCACCCCCTGATTAAAAAGTTAAACCTAATTCTTCAGGAGTTACCATAGTGACGTTAAGAGGAACGCCTTCTTGTAATTTAGTAAGACCTTCAACAACAACAACGTCATTAGCATCTAAACCATCTTTAACAATCCAATAACTACCAACTTTATCACCTAAAGTAACAGCTTTACTTACAGATTTATTGTCTGGACCTACTACAGTTACGAAAGTTTTTTCAAGAACTTGTTGTACTGCACGTTGTGGAATTAAAGTAGCATTTGGAATTACTTGTCCAGAAATTTTTACACGAGCGAACATACCAGGAAGTAAAAGACCATCTGGATTATCAAATAAAGCATTGATTGCAAGTGTACCAGTATTTGTAGTTAAAGAACGGTCTACTTGCACAAGGTGACCAGAAACAGGATATTCTGTACCATCACTTAAAGTGATAGTTACATTGTTAGTATCACTATTAAAGAAAGATGCAAGATTTAAATATTCATTTTCACTTACATTAAATTGAGCATATACCTGGTCTACAGAGCCCATTGTTACAAGAACTGTACTTCCAGCAGTAGCATAAGCACCTACATCAATATCATTGATATCGAGTTTACCAGAAGTTGGGGCATAAACAACTGTATCATCTAAATCTTCTTGAGCTTTTTTTACAAGAGCAGCATTGGAATCAATGATTGCTTGCTGAGCTTGCAATGATGCAGTTAAAGCTTCTACTTGAGATTGTTGAGTTGCAGCTTGTTGATCGGAAATTGCGTTTTGAGATAATAATGTTTGGTAACGGTTATTATCTACTTGAGCATTTTGTAATGTAGCTAAAGCATTTTGATAATTAGCTTGAGATTGAGCTAATGTTGCTTGAGCTGAGAGCAATGTACTTTCATATTGACGACTGTCAATTTTGTAAAGTGGTTGACCTGCTTGTACGAATTCGCCACCTGTAATATATTTTTCAACAATTGTGCCTGAAACACGAGAAGTGATTTTTACTTCGTCTGTTGATTTGATATTACCAGCATATTCATAATTAAGTGGTGTATCACGTTTGATTACCTGCATTGCTTTTACAGTTGCAGGACCACCTGCTGTTTTGTTGCCCTGTGATGTAGCTGTTAACTTAGAATATGCAAGATATCCAATAAGTGCTATAACTACTATGGCTACAACTAGGATAACAGCTTTTTTCTTTGATTGTGTGGCCAAAATTATTAAACCTCCTTTGATAAATTTCAAAAGCTGTGCTTTAGCACAGCTTTATAATCAGCTTTTTAGATTTTTTATAAATAGCTGATAGTACACAAGTATTTACTATTATCGTGTTCTATAGTATAGTATATCTATTGAAAAGTCAAGAATTTTGCACTCTTGAAGACAGTTTTTAATCTGGTTTTAATCTTTGAAAAAATAAAATTTTTTATTATTAAATTTTGACAAAGGGAGAGAAATTTTTGGAGAAGAATAGCAGAAAGATATCAGATATTTATTTTGATTTGTTTGATATTATGATGACTTATAATCACAAATTATGGCGAACTGCAGCTTTGCCATTACCACTCAATCACTTTGCAGTGATGTATTATCTTTTTGAAAAAGAGGATACATTTGCTACTGTAACAGAGCTAGCAAAACATTTATCTATATCAAAACAACAAATGAGTCCTATCATTGATAAATTAGTGAAAAAAGAATTTATTAAAAAGACTTGTTTAAGTAAGGATAGAAGATATAGTCAAATTTCTTTGAGTGAAAAAGGTAGAAATTTTTTAAAGGAACATCAAAAATCGCAAAGACTTATTTTTATGGAAAGTACGACTGATTTATCAGATAGTGATACGGAAAAATTTGATCAGAGTGTAAGACTTGTAAAGAAAATGATGGCGAAAATATTTGAAAAGCAAAAAGGATAAACTGGTTTACATGTTGACAATAATGATTATTTGCTATATCATAAAAAATCGAACCATTTATTTAATAAAATGAGATTGATGGTTTTGTGATATGGGGGTAATTAGAATGAAAATGAGTAAATTGGCAATTATAGGTCTTGGTCATGTAGGTTCAGCTGTATTAACACAAGCAATGGCAATGAATTTAGCTGCTGAAATCGTATGTATAGATATTAATGAAAAAGTAGCTCATGGCGAAGCTTTAGACGCAACTCATGCGACACCTTGTACGTATGTACCAGGTATGAAAGTTTATTCAGGCGATTTTAGTCAGTGTAAAGATGCTGATATAATTATTTGTTCTGGTGGCCCTAGTATCTTACCTGGGGAAAAATTAGACAGACTAATACTTGCAGAACGAAATGTAAAAGTTATTGGCGAAATCATGACAGAGGTTACAAAATATACAAAAAATACACCTTTTATCATGATTACTAATCCGCTTGATGTAACTACATATTTGGCAGCTACTAAATTTGGTTATGAAAAAGGAAAATTATTCGGTACAGGGACTACTTTAGAAACACTTCGCTTAAAACGCATCATAGCAAATCATTATAATGTTGATGCTAAAGATGTTCAGGGCTTTATGCTTGGTGAACATGGTAATTCTGCTTTTCCTGCATGGTCTACAATCAGCATTGGTGGTGTGCGTTTAGCTGATTTAGATAAATATTATGATCATAACAGTGATTTTGATAAAAAAGCTATAGCTCAGGAAGTAGTAAATACAGCATATGATGTATTATTGTCTAAAGGTTGGACAAATACTGGTATAGCAATGGGCGCTTGTAGATTAGCTCGTGCTGTTATGTTTAATGAACGTTGTGTAACACCAGTTTCTACTCCGCTTGAAGGCGAATATGGCTTAACAGATGTAGCACTTAGCTTGCCAAGTATCATTGGTGCAAATGGTGTAGAAAAACGATTAGCTATAGATTTACCAGAAGATGAATTAAAAGCTCTTCATTTTAGTGCAGAAAGTATAAAAACTGTACTTAGAGCAAATAAATTAATTGACTAAGTATGAATATAAAATAAAGCTACTTTTGATTTAGAGATAAAATCGAAAGTAGCTTTATTATTTTGGTAAGAAAATAAAGTTGTTTGCAAGAAAAACCATAGATATAAAAGACAAGTATCTTTAGATGTGATAGAATAACATAGATATTGTAAAAAATAATGATAGATTTTAAATAACCTAAGGGGATTTTTAATGGAAAAAAGTAAATTAGTTATTTGTGATTTAGATGGTACTTTATTTGATACGCGCAGAGTGAATTATATGGCATATCGTGAAGCTATTGAAAGAGCTGGATTACCTGTGATTTTTGATTACGATATATATGTTGAAAAATGTTGGGGCCCTACTTATCGTGGATTTTTACCGATAATGGGTGTTCCTGAAAATCGTTTTGAAGAAATTCATGATGCTAAGAAATTATATTATGAAGAAAATCTAAAATATGCTACAGAAAATACTCATTTGTTTAATATTATTAAAGCTATGAAAAATGAATATCATACAGCTGTAGTAACAAGTGGTTCAAGTAATTCTAAAGATATTTTGCGTTATTTTGGCAGATTAGAATTATTTGATGTTATTTTTACTATTGATGATGTGAAAAATGGTAAGCCAGACCCAGAAGGATTTTTAAAAGCAATGGAATATTTTAAGGTTAAGCCAGAAGATACCATTATTTTTGAGGACTCTGACGTAGGCTTGGCAGCTGCAAGAAAAACAGGTGCTAGCATTTGCGTAGTTGATGATTTTAAATAATATGATTAAAATGAATTTTTGAGGTGAAATATGTTTACAATAACTACAAATTCACCTGAACAAACAAGTCTTTTAGGTGAAAAGATAGCAAATTTAATTCAAGATAATTTGATAATTTGTCTTGAAGGTGATTTAGGTGCAGGTAAAACTTTATTTACACAAAGTTTATGTAAGGCATTAAAAGTAAAAGAAATCGTTACAAGTCCTACTTTTAATTTAATGAATGTATATGAAGGTAAAAAGCGTATATATCATTTTGATTTATATCGTTTAGAGCAACCAGAAGATTTAGAGGAAATCGGTTTTTACGAGTATACTGATGTTGAAGATGAAGTAGTATTGATTGAGTGGCCAGATAGATTTTTTGCCTATATGCCAGAAGATTATTTGCATTTAAAAATCGAGCGTGGCGATAGTGAACAAAAGCGTATAATTACTATCAATCTTGAAGGTCAAAAATATAAAAATATTTATGAGGAGTTGAAGCCCTGTGGCAATATTAGCGATTGATACTTCAACAATAGTTTCAGGTGCTGCTATTGTGCAAAAAGATAAATTAGTTGCAGAGATTATCATGCAATTAAAATTACCCCAATCAGAAGTTTTATTAGGGCATGTGCAAGATGTTTTAAAAATTGCACATATGGATAAGTCTGATTTAACAGGTGTAGCTATAAGCATAGGACCGGGCTCTTTTACAGGGTTACGCATAGGTCTTGCTACTGCTAAAATGTTATCATATGCTTTATCTATTCCTGTAGTGGCTGTATCTTCATTAGAGGCTATGGCTTATCATTATCCAGTGCCAGGTGTATATGTGGCAAGTGTATTAGATGCACAAAAAAGCAATGCTTATTTTGCTTTGTATGAGTGGAATGGCAAGGGCTTTGATGAGAAAAAACAAACTTGCGTGATGGATTTTGAAGAAGTGGTAAAATATTGTTCTACTTTGGATAAACCAGTAGTATTTGTGGGAGATATCGCTCAAAAGAAAGCAGATATAATCGCTCAATATGAAAATGTTTCTTTAGGTTTACCACATCTTTGTATGCCTAGAGCAAGTAATGTGGCTATGGCAGCAAAAGCTAGATTTGAAAATGAAGATTATGATAATATCATGGATTTAGAACCTGTATATATTCGCCGTTCAGAAGCTGAAGTTTTATGGGAAAAACGTCATGGCGAAAAATTAACAGATTTATAAGGTGAAAATATGCAAATAAATTTTCGTAAAATGACTCCAGAAGATGCAAGTGCTGTGGAAGTTGTAGAAAAATCTTGTTTTGATATGCCATGGTCAAGACAATCTTTTTGGCAGGAAGCTTCTAATGATAAAGCTTATTATTTGTTGGCTTTAGATGGCGAAAGAGTCATTGGCTATGTAGGTGTTTGGATATTATTTGATGAAGCTCAAATAACAAATGTAGCTATAACTCCTGAATATCAGAATAAAGGTATAGGTCGATTGATGATGAAGGAAATCATCAAGATTTCTCAAGAAAGAAAGGCAAATGCTATGACTTTAGAAGTTCGACCAAGTAATAAAGGAGCAATGCATTTGTATGAATCATTAGGTTTTAAATCTGTAGGTCGCCGTCGTGGATATTATGAAGATGGTGAAGATGCTGAAATCATGTGGATAACAGATTTGACCAATATAAAATAATATACTGAGGTGATAGTATGCACCAATATTTATTTTTTGTTGGTGATTTTCCGATAAGAGCATATGGTCTGATTTTATCTTTGAGTATTATTTTGGCAACAGGTGTGGCTTATTTCTTAGCAAAACAAGATGGCAGATGGCATAATCATATTGTAGATATCGGTATTTATAGTGGTATCGCTGGTATTGTGGGCGCTAGATTGTGGGACGTATTTTTCTTTGATTGGGCATATTATAGTCATCATTTAAGTGAAATTTTTTATGTATGGCAAGGTGGTATGGCTATTCAAGGTGGTATTGTTTTTGGCGTGGGAGCAGGAATTATTTATGCTAAACGTCATAAAATAGATATCTTAGCACTGGCTGATATCGTAGCTCCTGCAATTATTTTAGGGCAAGCCATTGGTCGTTGTGCTAATTTATTAAATGGCGATGCTTTTGGTGCGCCAACTGGTAGTAATTTTGGTATTATTTATCCAGAAACAACGCTTGCTTACCATACGTATGGTGCTCAACCATTATGGCCTGCTGAAGTATGGGAAGGTCAAATTGATTTTGTGATTTTTGCTCTATTGTTGATTTTTAGAGCTTTTCCTCATGCCAAAGGTCAAGCTTTTTCTTTATATATAATGTTATATAGTTTAGCTCGCTTTGGCTTGGAATTTTTGCGTGGCGATTATGCTACTCCTGTATTTTTAAGCTTTACATCTGCACAGACAACTAGTTTAGTGGCATTTATTTTAGCGTTGATTTTCTTTGTTTATTGTCAGATAACATATTCTGGACAGAAGAAAGCAGTCAAATCTAAAATAAATAAAAATAGAATAAAAAATAAAAGAGGATATTAAATATGAAAAAATATCTATATCTTATTTGTCTATTATGCTGTTGTGCATTTGTAAGTAATATGCAAGTAATATCAGCACAATCATCAGCTCCATATGTAAGAGTGGGATTATTACAAGGTGTACAAGAAGTTGTAATCACAGCAAATGATGATTTTGTGGTCAAAGATGTCGACAATAAAGTAAATTATAAATTTAAAAAGATGAATGAAGTAAATATTCGTCAAAAAGATAGAACTGTTTATGTCAATAAAAAGGGTAAGGAAACTACTACTTTAGTGGTGGCAGTCAAAGATAATGCTCCTGTAATTGTCAATGGCAAACGTTATAGAGGAAATTTGATTATTCAACCGCATAAAGCAGGGCTTACAGTGATAAATCGTTTATTAATTGATGAATATTTATATGGTGTCGTACCAGAAGAAATGCCTGCTAGTTGGAATATAGAAGCTTTGAAAGCTCAAGCTGTAGCTGCTAGAACTTTTGCTTTATACGATAAGCTTGATCGAAAACATACAAAAGAAGGTTTTGATGTCTGCGTGACGACAGATTGCCAAGTTTATGGTGGTATGGATTCAGAAGCTGCGACTACGAATAAAGCTATAGATGCTACAAAAGGAGAAGTCATTGTTTATTTAAATCAACCTATATGTTCAGTATTTCATGCAGCTTCAGGTGGTCAAACTGATGACAGTATCAATGTTTGGAATGTCAATGTGCCTTATTTGAGAGAAGTAGAAGATAAAGAAGAACAATCTCCATATCAAAGTTGGGCAGTATCTGTAACAGTAGATAATTTAAGTAAATCTATAAAAAATTCATATAGTGATATTGGTACAATAAAAGAAATAGATTTTAGTGGATTGAAAAAAAATCCAAATAAAGCAAGTAAACCGCAAGTTGTAAAATTTATAGGCAGTAATAAAAAATCTGTGGAATTGACCAAGACACAGCTTCGCAGTTTATTGGGTTTAAAAAGTAGCAATTTTACTATAGAATTAGAAGGTAATAAAAAAGCTAAAGGCGATACTTTAAAAATTGATAAAGATGATAAAAAATTGATTTTTAAAGGCAGTGGTTTTGGTCATCGTTTGGGAATGTCTCAATGGGGAGCAAAATCTTTAGCGGATAAAGGTAAAAAATATCAGCAAATTTTATATCATTATTATAGTGATGTAAATATAAAAGATATGTATAAATAAAAATAAAGGGGATAATATTTAATGCTATTAAATGAGTTTGACTATAATCTTCCAGAAGAATTAATAGCTCAAACACCATGTGCTAAACGTGACCATTCACGCTTGATGGTGTTAAATCGCAAAGAAAAAACTATTGAACATAAACATTTTTATGATATTAAACAGTATTTACGCAAAGGTGATACTTTAGTATTTAATGATACAAAGGTAATGCCTGCTCGTCTTATTGGTCATAGAGCAAAAACAGGCGGTAAAGTTGAAGTATTTTTATTAAAGCGTTTAACAAATACTAATCAATGGGAAGTTTTAGTAAAACCAGGTAAAAAAGCTCAATTAGGTAATATCATTGAATTTAGTGATGAGCTTGCTTGTGAAGTTGTAGGTCATACAGATTTTGGCGGTCGTATTGTAGAATTTAAATTTGATGGTATCTTTGAAGAAATCTTGGATAGATTGGGTGAAACACCACTTCCACCATATATTCATGAAAAATTAGAAGATAAAAATCGCTATCAAACTGTATATGCAAGAGAAGAAGGCTCAGCAGCAGCACCAACAGCAGGTCTTCATTTTACAAAAGAATTATTAGCGGAAATAAAAGAAATGGGTGTAAATTTAGCTTTTGTAACACTTCATGTAGGTCTTGGCACTTTCCGCCCTGTAAATGTAGATAATATTGAAGACCATGTAATGCATAAAGAATTCTACCATATTGAAAAAGAAGCAGCAGATATTATCAATCAAACTAAAGCTAATGGCGGTAGAGTAATCGCTGTAGGTACAACATCTATCCGTACTTTAGAATCAGCTGCGAAAGAAGATGGCACTATCTCTCCAATAGCAGAAGAAACAGGCATTTTTATTTATCCTGGCTATAAATTTAAAATCGTAGATTCTATTATCACTAATTTCCATTTACCAAAATCAACTTTAATCATGTTAATCAGCGCTTTTGCTGGCAGAGAATATGTACTTTCCGCATATGAACAAGCAGTAAAAGAAAAATACCGTTTCTTTAGTTTTGGCGATGCTATGTTTATAGAATAAGATAGTTCTTTTTAGGAAAATTTTCTTTTTAGTTCATTTTCTTTTATTTAAAAGGAAAACGAATAAATATATTTATCTTGGAGGCATAATGAAACCTGCAATTACTTATGAACTTATAAAGCAGTGTCCACATACTGGAGCACGTGCTGGTCGTATTCATACACCACATGGTAGTTTTGATACACCTATTTTTATGCCTGTTGGTACTCAGGCTAGTGTTAAGACTTTAGCACCGGAAGAATTAAAAGAAATGGGTGCTGGAATTATTTTAAGTAACAATTATCATTTATTTTTGCGTCCTGGCTCTAAGCTTGTGAAAGAAGCTGGCGGTTTGCATAAATTTATGAATTGGGATAGAGCTATTTTGACAGATAGTGGCGGATTTCAGGTATTTAGTTTAGGCGATTTACGTAAAATATCTGAAGAAGGTGTAACTTTCCGTTCTCATATCGATGGTTCTAAAAAGTTTTTATCTCCAGAGATTGCTACACAATCACAAATGGATTTAGGTGCAGATATAATCATGGCATTTGATGAATGTGTACCATATCCTGCTGATTTCAAATATACTCGTGAGTCTATGGAGCTTACACTTCGTTGGGCACAGCGTTGTAAAGATACGATGACAAATCCAAATCAAGGTTTATTCGGTATCGTACAAGGTGGTATGTATAAAGATTTACGTATCGAATGTGCTAATCGTTTAGTGGATATGGATTTCCCTGGATATGCTGTTGGTGGTTTAAGTGTTGGTGAACCAAAAGAATTGATGTATGAAATGCTCGATATCACTTTGGAACATTTACCACAAAATAAAGCACGTTATTTGATGGGTGTAGGTACGCCAGATTGTTTAGTTGAAGGTGTAATGAGAGGTATAGATATGTTTGACTGTGTATACCCTACTCGTGTAGCTAGAAATGGAACAGCTATGACATGGAATGGCCGTTTAGTAATAAAAAATGCACAGTATGAGCATGATTTCCACCCAATTGATGAACATTGCAATTGCTATACTTGCAGAAATTATTCTAGAGCTTATATTCGTCATTTAGTCCGTGTAAATGAAATCTTTGGTTTACGTTTATTAACAATCCATAATCTTCATTTCTTAATTGACTTTATGAGACAGATGCGTCAATCTATCATGGAAGATAGGTTCCCAGAATTTTATCGCAAATTTACAGCTAATTTCTCATTCAATGCAAAATCTGTGTAAATTTTGAGGAATATTTGTAAATAAATAGAGGTATTATGCTATACTATAGCTAATATAAAATAAATTAATATAATTTTTTATGATGAGGAGAATTTTTTTATGAGTGATTCAATGATGGCAAGTCTTTATTCTTATGGACCAATAGTATTAATGGTAATAATTTTCTATTTCTTACTTTATCGTCCACAGAAAAAACAACAAAAACAACGCAATACAATGATGGACAATTTAAAAGTAGGTCATCGTATTTTAACTATAGGTGGTATCCATGGGGAAATTACTTATATTGATTTAGAAAAATCTGATTTCATTAGAATTAGAATTGCTGATAATGTAGAAATTAAAATCAGCAGTGCTGCTGTAGCTAGAGATTTAACTCAGGAAAAAACAAATGCTAACCCAGCTAACAAATAATAAAAAGGTTCAACGTAAAGAACTTTTAGCAAAAAGAAGAGCGTTAACATTAATCCAGAAAAATGAGTATTCAGCAGTAATTACAAAGAAAATTGTAGAACTTGAGGAATATAAAAATTCTCAGATATGTTTTTTATATGCTTCAATGCCTGATGAATTTCAGACAAAAGAATTAATAACAAATGCTCTCAAGGCAGGCAAACAAATTTGCCTGCCTTATATTACTGATAAAAATATGAAAATAATGCAAGCGACTTTAATAAAATCTTTAGATGAATTAGTTGTAGGTGCATATAATATTTTGACAGTAAAAGAAGAAAATCTAAAAATTGTAAAGCCACAAGATATAGATTTTATTTTAGTGCCTGCTGTAGGACTAGATAAAAAAGGTTATCGACTCGGTATGGGTGGTGGCTATTATGATAGATATTTAGTAAAAGCTATCAACGCTAAAAAAATAGCAGCAGTATATGATTGTCAATTAGTTGATGAAGTAATCAAAGACGATTACGATATCAAAGTAGATATGATTTTGACAGAAAATACTACTATAAAATACAGATAATTATAAGGATATTGGGGGAAGATATTTTGAAACAAAATCCTTTATTGAAATTATTAGCGGTAATTATTGTTATCGTTGGTGTTTTTGCTGCATTTATAGCACCACTAGCTGGCTCAATAAGACAAGGTTTAGACCTTCAAGGTGGTACTCATGTCGTTTTAGAAGGTGTAGATACAGAGCAAGCACAAGTTAATGATGATGCTATGAACCGTGTAGTAAAAATCATGGAAAAACGTGTAAATGAACTTGGTTTGACAGAGCCAATCATTCAGCGTGAAGGCGAACGCCGTATTATTATTGAGCTTCCTGGTGTTAAAGATCCAGATAAAGCTATTGCTGTACTTGGTAAAACAGCTATGCTTGAATTCAAAGATGAAGAAGGCAATACTGTTTTAAGCGGTACAGATTTAAAAGATGCTAGAGAACAAACTACACAAAATAATCAAAATGAAGTAGCTATTGAATTCACTGATGAAGGTGCTCAAAAATTTGCTGATTTAACTTCTGCGAATGTAGGCAGAACAATTGCTATTTTACTTGATGGTGAAGTTTTAACAGCTCCACGTGTTAATGAACCAATTACTGGTGGTAAAGCAGTAATAACAGGTTCTAGAAATCTTGAAGAAGCACATAATTTAGCAGTGCTTTTACGTTCTGGTGCACTTCCTGTAAAAGTTGATATTATAGAAACTCGTACAGTAGGCCCAACACTTGGTCAAGATAGTAAAGATAAAAGCGTATTTGCATTCACTGTTGGTGTAGGTGCGATTTTTGTATTTATGTTACTTTTCTATCGTGTTTCTGGTTTGATTGCAAATTTAAGCTTGATGGCTTATGTAATAATTTTATTATTCGTGCTTAAGTTATTAGATGCTACGCTCACGCTTCCAGGGGTGGCGGGTATTATCTTGTCTATCGGTATGGCGGTTGATGCCAACGTACTTATCTTTGAACATTTCAAAGAAGAAGTAAAAGCTGGCAAGACACTTCGCATGGCGATGGATTCAGGTTTTAAACGTGCCTTTACTACAATTTTTGACTCAAACTTAACTACAATTATTGCAGCAGCAGTATTATTCTTCTTTGGTACAGGTCCAATTCGTGGTTTTGCCATTACCTTAGGTCTTGGTGTTGTCATCAGTATGTTTACAGCTATTACATTAACACAGTTTATGCTTAAACATTTGATTGCAGCTAGATTATTCACTGACCCACGTATTTATGGTGTATCTTTAGGTCATAAAGTAAAGGACGGTGACATGAAATAATGGCTAGATTTGATATTATTGGTAAACGCAAGATATGGTATGCAATATCTTCATTATTGATTATTGCCAGCTTGTTTTTCATGGTAACTCGTGGCTTTAATATGGGTATTGACTTTACTGGTGGTACTATCATGGATTTACGCTTTGAAAAAGCTGTAAATATAAATGATGTACGTGCTGTTTTAAATGAATATAATTTGAGCAATAGTACAATTCAGCTTTCTGGAGAATCTAGTTCATCTACAGAATCTGAAAATGTAATGATAAGAACTGTAGATTTAGAAGAACAAGAACGTAAAGAAGTAATGGCTGGTTTAACTGATAAACTAGGTGCATATCAAGTGCTTCGTGAAGAAAAAGTCGGTGCTACAATGGGTACTGAACTTATCATGAATGCTATATATGCTACAATTATTTCATGGTTATTGATCATTGCTTATGTATCTTATCGTTTTGAATTTAAATTCGGTATTTCAGCAGTATTAGGCTTAGTACACAATGTAATTATTGTACTTGGTGCTTTTGCACTTACTCAGCGTCAAATAGATTCTTCATTTGTAGCAGCATTACTTACAATTATCGGTTACTCTATAAATGATACTATCGTTATTTTTGACCGTATCCGCGAAAATTTAAAATTGCATTTTAGAAAAAATGGCGATATTGTAGAACTTGTAAATACAAGTATTTATCAGACTATGACTCGTTCTATTTATACAGTATCTACAGTATTATTCGCTACATTTGCGCTTTATTTCTTTGGCGGAGATACAACAAAAGATTTTGCCTTTGCTTTATTGATAGGTTTCTTCTGCGGTGCATATACATCTATATTCATTGCCAGCCCACTTTGGGTTACATTTAGAAGATATTCTGATAAAAAACGTTTAGCAAAACGCATGGCAGATACAGGTAAATAATAAAAATAAAAGCTAAGATTAATGATAAAAACCATTAATCTTAGCTTTTTTTAATTGAGTTTGCGAAAATCAAGAGGTGTTATTCCTGTAAATTTTTTAAACATAGCAATAAAATGGCTAGTATCTAAAAAGCCTACTAATTGAGAAATCTGTTGAATTTCCATGCGTTGATGAGTTAGTAATAATTCTTTTGCTTTGTTGATACGATAATTTGTCAGATATTTATAGACAGAGCAACCTAAGAATTTAGAGAATAAGCGCGATAAATATTGTGGTGTAACATACACTTGTTGGCTTAATTTTTGCACTGTGATTTCACTAGCATAGGAAGTTTCGATTTCTTTAATTACAGGTAATACATATTTTTGATATAAAGGCTCATTTAGTAAATTGTTGAAATTGACATTATCCATAAAATGCATCAGTAATTTATAGCAATCAATGGAAAATGAATTCGCTTCAATAGAAGGATTTTCATATCTATCTGTCATATCACAGATTAATTTTCCGATAGCAATGCCTTGTTCTTTGTTGATGAAAATAGCTTTGTGATTTCCTAATATTTGCGGAATAGTGCTTTCAATAATTCCTGTGAAAGTTATAAAAGATGTTATCCATTGTTTAGTTTTGCCACTGTATGAATGCGGTGTAAAAGGTGCGATTAAAATACCTTCGCCTTCATTTAATGTATATTGTTTTTGTTGGATATCTACTACACCACAGCCTGTTTCTGTCTGTAAATAATGATATAATGGATATCCTTTTGGACGATAGACAGGT
The DNA here is from genome assembly GCF_986095205.1 of Megamonas sp. Taxonomy (NCBI): domain Bacteria; kingdom Bacillati; phylum Bacillota; class Negativicutes; order Selenomonadales; family Selenomonadaceae; genus Megamonas; species Megamonas sp. The sequence goes on from NZ_CFQVBI010000045.1 coordinate 33,218, forward strand.
GGTTGTTCCCAATGATTTCCTATAGTATCAAAAATAAATGGTTCACGTAAAATTGTTTTTCTGATTTTTAGAGGCATAAAATCACCTGTTTCAAAATGTTATATTATTTAGTTTAACATATTACATATTTTTCTGTCTATTTGTATATAATATAAATAAGTTCTAATTCGAAATTTATTATATTTTTTATAATTCTGAAATATTTTATATATTTTAAAGCAAACGTTTACATACTGAGCATTTAGTAAAAGTATTTTGAATTATTGAGATAATATAATAATTTATTTAAATTAGATGCAAGGTTTTTTAATACTTATATAGAAATAACAAAGTAATAAGAATTTTTAGGAGGATATTTTATGGAACAAAAAATTTTCGACATAAGTAAATTGGCAGACTCAACATATTTTGCAGATAATCGTCTACCTGCACATAGCGACCATCATTATTATGCTAATGAAGAAGAAATGCTCAATGAAGAAATGTCCATGCGTCAATCTTTAAATGGATTATGGTATTTCTCTTATGCAAAAAATTTAGCATCTCGTATTGAAGGTTTTGAAAAAACAGATTATAACTGTAAAATTTGGGATACAATTCGTGTTCCAGCACATATTCAAATGGAAGGTTACGGCAAACCTCAATATACAAATGTAGCTTATCCTTGGGACGGTCATGAAGAATTAAACGAAGGTGAAATTCCTACAGAAAATAATCCAATCGCATCTTATGTAAAATATTTTACAGTGCCACAAGGCTGGAATGAAGTATTTGTATCTTTCCAGGGCGTAGATAGTGCAATGGCTTTATGGCTCAATGGCAAATTTGTAGGCTATAGCGAAGATAGCTGTACACCATCAGAATTTGATTTAACACCTTATCTCGTTGAAGGTGAAAATAAATTAGCAGTACAGGTTTATCGTTTCAGCTCTGCTAGCTGGCTTGAAGACCAAGATTTCTGGCGCTTTAGCGGTATTTATCGCAATGTATATCTTTATACAAAACCACAAGTTCATGTTGATGATTTATTTATTCATGCAACTCCTTGCAATGATTATAAAGATGGTAAATTATCTATTGATTTCAAATGGAACAATGAAAATGCTAAAAAATTAGCAGTTAAATTAGTAGATAATGAAGAAAATGTAGTAATTGATACAGTTCAAGAAATTACAGGTGCTACAAGCGTATTTACAGCAGATGTTGAAAACGTAAAACTTTGGAGTGCAGAATATCCAAATCTTTATAAAGCTACTTTCACTGTAAAAGATGAAAATGATAATGTAGTAGAAATCATTCCACAAAACATTGGTTTTAGAGAATTTAAAATGGACGGCAATATCATGAAAATCAATGGCAAACGCATTGTATTTAAAGGTGTTAACCGCCATGAATTCGATTGTTACTATGGTCGTGCTATTCCTGAAAGCAAAATCGCTCACGATTTAGATATTATGAAATTAAATAATATCAATGCTATCAGAACATCTCACTATCCAAATAACAGTAAATTATATGAACTTTGCGATATCTATGGTTTCTATGTAATTGATGAAACAAATATGGAAACACATGGTTCTTGGCAAATTCGCGGAAGTGTACGCTGTGATAAAAATACTGTACCAAATGATCATCCACATTGGCATGAAGCAGTATTGGATAGAGCAAAATCCATGCTTGAACGCGATAAAAACCATGCTAGTATCATTATTTGGTCTTGTGGTAATGAATCTTATGGTGGTAAAAATATCTATGATATGTCTGAATACTTCCGTAAAGCTGACCCATCTCGCTTAGTTCATTATGAAAGCATTTGCTGGGACCGTGTTAATGAAGCAAGTGGAAAAATGGTATTGTTGGCTATGCCTGATGAACGTCGTTATGATGGTACAAGCGACATGGAAAGCCAGATGTATACAAAAGTAGCACAGATAAAAGAATTCTTATCTAAATATAGAGAAAAACCATTTATTTGCTGTGAATATACTCATTCCATGGGTAACAGTAATGGTGGTATGCATAAATACACTGATTTAACTGATGAAGAACCATTATATCAAGGCGGATTTATTTGGGACTTTGCAGACCAAGCTATCTGGACTAGAGATTTATATGGCAATGATGTAATGAATTATGGTGGCGATTTTGGCGATAGACCATGTGATTATAACTTCTCTGGTAATGGTATCGTATTTGCAGATCATGCACCAACTTCTAAATTACAAGAAGTTAAATTCAATTATCAAAACTTCACACTCGTTCCAAGTGAAACTGGTGTAAAAATCATCAATAAATCTTTATTCACAAATACAAGTGATTATGATTTAATTATTGCTTTAGCTAAAAATGGCAAAAATGTTTGGCAGAAAAAATTAACTGCTGATATCAATGCAGGTCAAACAGGTGAAGTGGCTTATACATTACCTACATTTGGCGCAGGTGAATATGTAGTTACAGCTTCTTTAGTATTGAAACAAGCAACTATTTGGGCAAATTGTGGTCATGAAGTAGCTTTCGGTCAATATGTATTCACAAAAGAAGGCAAAGCAGATAAAAAAGCAGTAGCTCCAATTAAAGTCGTTAAATCCGATTTCAATATTGGCGTAAAAGGCGAAGGCTTCAGCGTTATGTTCTCAGCTGATAGAAAAATGCTTACTTCTTATAAATATAATGGCGTAGAACTCATTGAAGAATTCCCTAAAATGAATTTCTGGAGAGCACCTATCGACAATGATAATGGTTGTGGTATGCCATTTGATACAGCTCAATGGAAATTAGCAAGCATGTACACTAAATGCGTAGATATGCAAGTATCTGAAAATGGTAATGAATCTGCAACTGTAAAATACACTTATGAACTTGCAACAAGACCAGTAGCTCATGTAGTAGTAACTTATACTGTTACAGGTGATGGCGTTGTTAAAGTTGATATGGATTACAAAAAAGTAGAAGGTCTTCCTGCTATTCCTGATTTTGGTATGCTCTTTACACTTCCAGTTGATTATGACCAAATTAAATACTATGGTTTAGGTCCATGTGATAATTATATCGACCGTAAAGAAGGTGGCAAATTAGGCATCTTCACTACTACAACACAAGATGAAATTCAGCCATATTTAGTACCACAAGAATGTGGAAACCATTGTGATGTTCGTTGGTTTGAAGTAACAGATAGACGCGGTAGAGGTGTTAGAATTTCTTCTGCAACTCCATTTGAAGCTTCTGCTCTTCCATACAATCCACATGAAATTGAAAATGCTAGACATCATTATGATTTAGCTAGACCACATCATACAGTTCTCAGAGCTTCTGCTGGTATGTACGGTGTTGGCGGTGATGATTCTTGGGGTGCACCTACTCTTGATGAATATATCACAAAAAATGAAGATAAACACTTCTCCTTTGAATTTAAAGGTATTTAATAAAATCTAAATAAAAAAAGACGATATCTTGATGAAAAATCATCTTGATATCGTCTTTTTTAATGAGCATTTTTTACAAATTTATGACTGTGAGTTGTTACATATACGCCAAATATAATAAAAATGCCACTTATAATTTTTTGCATGGTAATTGGTTCATTCAATGTAAAATATGCAGAGATAATACCAATTACAGGCAATAGATTTAAAAATATAGCAGAATTACTAGCACCTACTTTTTTAGTGCCTAAATTCCAGCAAATCATAGCAGTTATACCGCCACCTAAAATGATAAATAAGAATGAATAAATACCAAGAGTGGATAATGGCACTATTTGTAAGCCTACACTATAGTGGGCAAATAGTGCTGTTAAAATAGAGCCGAACAATCCAGACCAAGCAGTGGCTGATAATACTGATATTTTTTTGAGTATAGGAATACTAAGTAAAATATATATGACCCAAGCTACTTCACCGATGAAGAAATAAATATCTCCTTTGTTAAAATTCATTTGGGTAAATGTGGAAAGCGTACCTCCACTCAATAGGTATAAGGTACCAAAAAAAGAAATTATTATACCTATTATTTGAATTAAATTTAAGCGTTCATTAAGAAAAATTCTAGCTAAAATAACAGTGATGACAGGAGCTGTAGTACTGATTAATGTCATATTACCAACAGAGGAATATTGCAGTCCTGTGAATTGAATACCATTACTTACTGTAATACCAAAAAAGCCCATTAAACATAAAGTTAATAGACATTTTTTTGGTGGTAAAAAATTTTTTTCATTTGTTATTTTCATGATAATGAATAAGATTATACTGACAATAAGAAATCTAAGAGGAATTATCGTTAAGATATTCATTTCTTGCGTTACTATTTTTATAGTAACAGGTTGAAATCCCCATAGAAGACAAGCGATAATTAGAAAACTATAAGCTTTGTGTTGCATTTTTCACCTAAATTAAATCATATTTGTCCTTTGTTTCTTCTAGTATCATATCGCGTCTTGTTTTTGATTCAACAAAATAATCATGAATGGCTTGGCGGTCTTTTTTGGCAATAGAAGTGATTACTCCGCTTAGTAGTGATTGAAGTTGTGATAGATGTTCGATAATAGGCTCACTGTTAGAGATACATATATCTGCCCACATATCAGCATTAGAGGAAGCAATGCGCGTAGTATCTTTAAATCCACCACCAGCAAGAGTGATGCAAGATTCTAAATCGTTAGGGTTTTTATCTAAAAGATTAACTAGTGCAGCTGCTGTGATATGAGGAATATGACTGATGATAGAAGCACATCTGTCATGTTCTTCTAAAGTGAGAGTTGTAATATTAGCATTAGTTAATTTTATTAGATTGACGATTTTTTCAACTATTTTGGCTGGAGCACCTGTATCTTTGACGATTACATAACATTTATTATTGAATAAATCCTTATGAGCAGCTGTTACACCGCTTTTTTCACGTCCTGTCATAGGATGACCAGCTACATAATAAATATTTTCAGGAAGTAAATCCATGATTTGTTTGGCAATAAAGGATTTTGTACTGCCTGCATCTGTTAAAATTGCACCTGGTTTTAAATATGGTAATATTTTTTTTACTAAAGGCACAATTTGTAATACAGGAGTGCTGAGATAAATAATATCAGCACCTTGTACACATTCTATTGGGTCTAAAAAACCTTCATCAATTGCCTTTAGAGCTTTTGCTTCATGTAAAGATTTTTCAGTGCGAGTATTACCAGTGATGAAGATATCATCTTGTAATTTATCTTTTAGTGCCATACCGAAAGCACCACCGATAAGACCTACACCTAAAATGGCTAAATGTAATTTTGGTGTTTTTTCTGTATTCATAATGTTTTCCCCATCATTTGTGCAATCTGACGAACTTCCTGCATAACAACTGCAAAATTATCTGGTTTAAGTGATTGGTCGCCATCGCTTAGAGCTACTTCAGGATGTGGATGTACTTCAATCATTAAGCCATCAGCACCAGCAGCGATAGCAGCACGAGCCATAGGGCGAACCATTTGCCAACGACCAGTACCATGACTTGGGTCTACGATGATAGGCAAATGAGATAATTCTTTAACAGCAGCTACAGCACTTAAATCTAAAGTATTACGAGTGAATGTTTCATATGTTCTAATACCACGTTCGCAAAGTACGATATTGTAATTACCACCGCTAGCGATGTATTCTGCAGCATTTAACCATTCACTGATTGTAGCACTAAGACCGCGTTTTAAAAGTACAGGTTTATTTGTATGACCGACTTCTTTTAATAATTGGAAGTTTTGCATATTGCGAGCACCGATTTGAAGCATATCAGCGTATTTGCAAATCATATCTAAATCGTTGATATTTACGATTTCAGTTACAACATTAAGACCTACTTCATCAGCTACTTCACGAAGCATTTTTAAACCTTCTTCAGCTAATCCTTGGAAATCATATGGAGAAGTACGAGGTTTAAATGCACCACCGCGTAAAAATTGTGCGCCACAAGCTTTTACAGATTTAGCAGCTTCAAGCAATTGTTCTTTGCTTTCAACAGCACAAGGGCCAGACATGATAGCGAGATGACCACCACCAATTTTAACACCATTTACATCAATAATGCTATCCTCTTTTTTGAAATCACGGCTTACTAATTTATATTTTTCAGTGATGGAAACAGTTTTTTCTACACCACCGAAACTATTCATTTGTAGTGTAGCAATTTTTTTCTTATCACCAATAACACCTACGATAGTACGAGAAGAACCTTGAGAAAGGTGAAAATTTAAACCTGCATCAGTAATTTTATCTTTTACAGCCTCTAATTCAGCAGTTGTAGCCTCTGGTTTCATAACGATAATCATAATATATATTCCTCCTAAATTGCTAAGTAATTGAGTAGTTTTATTATTTAAAAATAAATGCAAAAAAGCTCGTCCCTAAAATAGGGACGAGCTGTAATTAACCCGTGGTACCACCCTTCTTGCTATTAGCAAGCCACTTTATTCAGGTACTAACATACCCTAGCCTATGATAACGGTGGCATTCCGACTAAGCCTACTAAATAAATGTTCAGCCAGTAGCTCACAGGTGTATTTCTATTTGCTATATTATTATGTCGCACCAAACCATAACTCTCTGAAAACTTCACAAATATACTTTTCCTGTTCATTGCATTTGTCTTTGTCTAATACTATAAACATAAAATCTTTTTTTGTCAATACTATTTTTATAAATATGATTTTATAATTGTATAGTTGTAAATAGTATGTTTTTTATTATCTATTCGTGTTTATAATTAAAATAAAAGTCTTCTTTTTTAGATAAATTATTGTTGATTAATTTCAAAATTTTTCTTAAAATGAAAATAAATACTTTTATAATAAGGAGATTTCTATGAAAAATATTATTTTTGATATTGATGGTACTTTGTGGGATTCTACTGATGTAGTAGCTGAAAGTTGGAATGAAGCTATTTGGGAAAAAGCAGGAATTAAAGCAAATTTAGATGGCGATAAATTAAAAAAATTATTCGGTAAAACCATGGATGAAATTGGTAGACTTATGTTACCAGATTTAGATGATGAAAAACGTGCTGAAGTTTGTCAGGCTTGTTATGATTATGAAGATGCTTATTTAGAAAAAAATTCAGGCGTTTTTTATGATGGTGTTATTGATACTTTAAACGAATTGGCAAAAGATTATAATTTATATGTCGTAAGTAATTGTCAGGTAGGTTATATTGAAACAACTTTAAGATATGCAAATATGACAAATAAAGTAAAAGACCATTTATGTTATGGTGATACAGGATTGCATAAGGGCGAAACTATTAAATTATTGATGAAAAAAAATAATATAGATGAAGCTATTTATGTAGGCGATACACAAGGCGATTTTGAAGCTTGCGAAATGGCAAACATTCCTATGATTTTTGCAAGTTATGGTTTCGGCAAAGTAGAAAATCCAGCTTATATAATCAATGATATTAAAGAATTACCAGCATTAATGGCAAAAATAAATACAAAATAAAATAAACCCCTAGTAAATTTTATTACTAGGGGTAATTTTTATATTAAGCTCTTTTGCGAAGATTTTCTTTTAATAATTTATCACCAGCAATACCAGGACGAGTCATTTCACTTGGAGATAAGATAATATCTAATTCTTCTTCAGTTAATAGATTTTTACTTAAGATGATTTCACGTACAGGTTTATTAGTTTGATAAGCTTCTTTAGCGATCATAGAAGCATTTTCATAGCCAATATGAGGAAGTAATGCTGTGATTGTACCTACACTATGATTGAGCCAAGTGTAGCATTGTTCTTTATTAGCTTCTAAATCTATTAAGAGATTATCAACAAAAGTATTAACAGCATTTGTCATATATTTTAAGGAATTAAAGAGGTTAAATGCAATTACAGGTTCCATAACATTTAATTCAAATTGACCATTTTCAACAGCAAGGCAGATGGCAGTATCATTGCCGATGATTTGATAACAAGTCTGATTTAAAACTTCGGCGATAACAGGATTTACTTTTCCTGGCATGATGGAAGAACCTGGTTGACGAGCTGGTAATTTTAATTCATTTAAACCGCAACGAGGGCCAGAAGCCATTAAACGGAAATCATTTGCCATTTTTATGAGCATAAGTGCTGTATTTTTTAAAGCAGAAGACATATCAGCAAATCCATCTGTATTATTAGTAGCATCAATTAAATTTTCAGCTACATGGAAATCTTCTTCAGCTAATACAGATAAAATTTTAGCAACTTCAGGAATGTAATTAGGTTCAGCATTTAATCCAGTGCCGATAGCTGTCCCGCCCATGTTGATATAGTGCAAATTGATTAAAGCATGTTCGATGCGACGTAAACCGCGATTTACACCGGAAGCATAAGCAGACATTTCCTGCCCTAAAGTAATAGGCACGGCATCTTGAAGATGTGTTCTACCCATTTTGAGAACATCTTTAAATTCTTGAGCTTTGCGTTCTAATTCCCAAGATAAACGTTTTAAAGCAATTTTTAATTTGCGAGATTTTAAAATAATACATAATTTTATAGCTGTTGGAAAAGCATCATTTGTAGATTGAGCCATATTAGCATGATTATTTGGAGAAATAATATCATAACGGCCTTTTTTCTTTCCGATAATTTCTAAGGCACGATTACAAAGTACTTCATTCATATTCATATTGATAGAAGTACCTGCGCCACCTTGAATAGGATCAACAATAAAATTATCATGTAATTTTCCAGCAATAATTTCATCAGCAGCTGCTATTAAAGCTTTTGCAATTTTACTATCAAGACGAGCTGTTTTTAAATTTGCCATAGCAGCAGCTTTTTTTACCATAGCAAGTGCGATGATAAAATCGGAATCTAGTTTTTGTCCAGTGATGTTAAAATTATGAGAACCTCTAAGACTTTGTACACCATAATAAGCATTATCAGGAACTTCAAGTTCACCTAAAAAATCATGTTCTATACGCATTTAAATCGCCTCCGCGAAAATTTATCTTCTCTATATGCATATTGTATCATGTATACAATGTACATGTAAAGACAAAAATAAATTTTCTTAAAATTATTTTTAATAAGTAGTTATAAACTACTTATTTACTTTTTTATTATTGATTAAGGTATGATTAAATCTTTAATTACAAAGAAATATAGAGGGAATATTATCAGTAAGAAGATGATTGTTGTGGAAAGAAATGAAGAAATAGCGATGTTTACATTTAATTTATATATGCTACAAGCAAGTACAGCATTGATTGCAGTTGGAGCAGAAAAGGCGATAATCATGCTGCCAATTAAAATAGGGTCGTTGAAAAGATAAATCACAACAAAATAGGCGATTAAAGGAAGTACAATAAATTTTACTACAATGATATCACTTGTTTTACGTAAAAAATATTTGGCTTTATCAAATCTAGTGATATAACCAACAGGAAATAGACCTGCCCAAGCACCTATATGTACTAAATAATTAAAAATATCATAACCAATTTGTGGTGTAGGGATATTTTTTAAAGCTAAACCAAAACCGATAATCATTGCTAAAACTGGTAATTGATTGAGATTGAATAATAATTTGCGAATACTGATTTGATTTTTTTGATGATGTCTACGGCTAGCTTTTGAATGATAATAATTAGCTAAAGGAAAGCATACGCTTAATGTAAATAAAGTTTGGAACATGGCTACAATTTGGAGATAGGCAAAGCCTTGAATACCATAAACTATAAAAGCACATAGACCAGATAAAGTACCAATATTAGATAGCATAGATGCCATCATATAAGCACCGCGGTCATTTAGATTTTTATAACTAGAAGCAAATGTATATTTGGCAATCAATCCAGGAATAATGCAGGCTAAAAAACCAAATAAAGGAAGCCATAATAAATCTGTGCTTATTTTTAAAGTCCAAAAGCTTAAAAAAGATAAGATGGAAACGACTAAACGAATATTGATTTTTATAAGTTTATTACAAAAATCTTGTGTGATTACTTGATAGCGATAACATAAATAACCAGCAACAAGTGGAGCAATTAAATCTGTAAATACAAATAGAAAGCGAAGTTGAGCCTCGTCCAAAATAAAATCCTCCTTAGAAAAAGAGACCAGATATTATCTGGTCTCTATAAAAAATTAATATTCATAATCATAAATATTGTTTTCTGCAGAAATATCATTATTTGAAGATGAAGTATTTGTATTATAATCTGTACTACTGGAAGAAGAATTATTTTCTGTAGTTGTAGATGTAGAAGTATTAACATCTGAATTAGATGAAGTATCTGTTGAGCTAGAGTAGGATTCTTCTTCAGTAATTGGCGGTGTATTTACTTTGAAATTATCATCTAAATTTGTTTGAATAGCATAGATATTAGTTGCTGTTTTAGTTTGAATATAAGATTCTGTACCTGTAGGTAAGTCAATATCTTTACCATTGACGAAAATTCCGCCGACAATACCTATTGGCCCTAAAAGCGCAATACCTGCTATACTTGCACCAGCAGCCATAGCTAAGTTTTCAATTTCTTTTTTTGCTTTATCACCTAAAGTTGTTTGAATATATGTTCCATCAAATGCTTGAATTTGTTGGAAGTCTACATCAATTTCACCATTGCGACCGAAGTTTCTAGCGCTTTTTACTTTAGTGACAACACCTTCACCAGGAGCACCTGCTGCGATGATTAACTGACCATTATAAATAACATCTTCAGCTGCTTGGAATTTTACTTTATCACCAACTTTAGAAGTTTCTGTATTGAGTGGTGTAACTAATTTTATTTTAACTAATGTATCTACAGGAATAGTAGTGGCTATAAGAGGTGTTTTAGTATCTGAATTGCCATAAGCAAGCATAGCCAAATCATTCATACGTTTTTGTAATGTGCCAGTTATTGGTTTACCATAGATTTGAGTTTCTAATGTAGTTAATCTATCAGTAATAGATTTTATGGAAACATGGCGACTTAAAAACCATTCAATACCATTCATTTGTGTAATAGCAGAAGGACGAACGCTATTATCAAACATAGTGGAATATAATGTATTTATACGGTCGCTAAGCGCTGTTTTAGAACTAGATGTTTTACCATAAAAATCTGTTTCTAGGCGACTAATTCTATCTAATAGGGCACCTGTTTGCTCTTGTCCATATACAGATTGCTCAACTAATAATAATTTTGATTGGAGATTAGTAGAGTCTAAAACATTATAATTATAAGATGGAGGCTGAGCTGTATTTGTACTATTTAAACTGCCAGCTAGAGCAGGAGTTCCAGATGTAAATAGTAAAGAAATACACAATCCTGTAGAAATAGCTTTTTTTAAGGACATACAAACCCTTCTTTCTAATGTTTATTTTAAATTTTACTGAGTTGCATTTGACGATTGACAAAATATACTGGTTGTAAATTTAATTTATCAAGTAATGCATAAGCTTCTTTAAAGGCAAAACCTATATTTTCTGGTTTATGTGCATCAGAGCCTATACTTACATATTTACCACCAAGCATAGCATAGCGTTCATATAATTTTAATAAAATAGATATATTATTAGAGTTATCAAAACGTCTAGTATTTAGTTCAGGCACAATACCTTTGTCAATGATTGTCTGCCAAAGAATATCAATAGTGTCATGGAATTCTTCATAGCAAATATCTTTTTTTGCATATGGAGCATAACGACAAATATAATCTACATGACCTAGTATATTAGCAAAATCATGTTGTTTGATTAATTTTATCATTGTGTTTAAATAGTTTAGATATACAGTATGCTTATCTTCAGTATAACAGGATTCATAAAATAAATCTTTACCATCTAATAAATGCAATGAGCAAATAACTTGGTCAAAAGGAGCACTTTCGACAAATTTTTTACTTTGAATAAGAGTATGTTCTTGCATACCAACTTCTACACCTAAATAGAGTGTTTTTGATTGGTAGCTAGAATATTCTTGAAAATATTGTTGGGGGTTAAACTCATAGATATCATCACCAGGAAAATCATAATCTAAATGTTCTGTGAGTACTAAGCCTATATTTTGTTGTTTAGCACTTAAGATGGCATCTTCGATAGACATTTTAGAGTCAGCAGAAAATTTTGTATGCAGATGAGTATCAAAAAGCATAAAAATCACCCTTTATAATTTATTATTTTTGAATAGCTTCACTTAAAGCTCTAGATAATTGATCAGGGCAAGAAGTAGGACGCATACCACAATGTATACCTTGACATTTATCAATGACATTTTGAGCAGATTGACCTTCGATTAACTTGCTGATACCTTGAAGATTTCCGTTACAACCACCGATGAATTCTACATCATGAATGATATTGTTTTCATCAAGGCTGAAATTTATAAGTTTTGAACAAGTACCAGAAGTTGTATAAGAAAATTTTTTCATAGAAAATCACAATCCTTTATTTTATAGTATATATATTGTTTATTATTATTTGTACTATTATAAAATGACAATTCGTTATTTGTAAATAATTTCTTGATATTTAGACATAAATAAGGCAAAATATACTAAGTATAAATAAATTTGTGAGCGATTTTATATATAGAGGTGTAAATATTAATGAAAGTTGCAATGATAGGAACAGGTTATGTAGGACTTGTTACAGGAACTTGTTTTGCCGCTACAGGAAATAATGTTATTTGCGTTGATGTGGCAGAGCAAAAAATTGAAAATTTGAAAAAGGGAATAATTCCTATATATGAGCCAGGTCTAGAACAAATGGTAAAATCAGCTCAACAGCGAGGCAATTTGAAATTCACAACTGATATAAAAGAAGCTTTAAAAGAAAGTGATATTTGTTTTATCGCAGTGGGAACACCTATGGGCGAAGATGGCAGTGCTGATTTACAATATGTAATGAATGCAGCACGTGAAATCGGTCAATATATGATTCATGATATGTATATCGTGGATAAATCAACAGTACCAGTGGGAACTGGAGATAAAGTAAAAGCTGTAATTCAAGAAGAATTAGATAAACGTGGTAGTGATTTAAAATTTGATGTTATATCTAATCCTGAATTTTTAAAAGAAGGTAATGCTTGCCAAGATTTTATGCATCCAGATAGAGTGGTTATTGGCTCTGAAAATGCAAAATCAATAGAAGTTATGCAAGAATTATATGAACCATTTATTCGTTCTAGTGAATTTTTCGTAACTATGGATATCAAAAGTGCAGAACTCACAAAATACGCTGCAAATGCTATGCTTGCTACTAAGATTTCTTTTATCAATGAAATCGCTAATATCAGTGAACGCGTAGGAGCTGATATCAATAAAGTAAGACGTGGCATCGCAAGTGATTCTCGCATTGGGTATAGTTTCTTAAATCCAGGTTGTGGTTATGGTGGAAGTTGTTTCCCTAAAGATGTAAAAGCTTTGATTAAAACAAGTAAAGAACATGATTATGAACCAGAATTATTATCATCTGTAGAAAATGTAAATTCTCGTCAAAAGATGGTATTAGTGCATAGTATCACAGAAGTTTTAGGTGAAGATTTAAGTGATAAAAAAATTGCAATCTGGGGATTAGCTTTTAAACCTGGAACAGATGATATGCGAGAAGCTCCATCAATCAGATTGATTGAAGAATTGAAACAACGTGGAGCAAAAGTACAAGCATACGACCCTCAAGCTATGAATATGGCAAAATCTTTTTATCTTAAAGATGTAGAAGTAGAGTATATAAATAATAAATATGATGCTCTAAATGATGTGGATGCTTTAGTGATTGTCACTGAATGGAAAGAATTCCAAAGTCCAGATTTCATGGAAATTGCTGCAAGAATGAAGGGCAATGATATTTTTGATGGACGAAATATTTATAAAGCAAAAACAGTAAAAAGTCATGGCTTAAATTATTATCAAATTGGTGTACGAAAATAAATATTGTGTTAAAATAAAAGTAGCTACTAAATTGATTAATTTAGTAGCTACAATATTTTTATTTAACTGTATTGATAATAAGAGCTGTGAATTCTAGATTTTCAGAAGAAGATGTGTTTTCGATGCCATGACCTTCTCCATCTGGACAGAAGACAACATCACCAGCTTTAACTTCAATAATATTTCCGTTATCACTGTAAAGACCACTGCCTTTAGTGATATAATAAGCTTCGCCGTTACCGTGATGTTCATGATAGCCTAAAGAACAATTTGGCTCTAAAGTAACATGAGCGAACATACCGCATTGTTCTTTTAATTCGTTTTTAGTGAGTAAATGTTCAATAATGATATGACCTTTACCACCATTTGCTTTTTCTTTGCGGACAATTTCATGTTCTGTGAAAATCATAGTAAAACCCTCCAAAAATAAAATATTATTTATTAATATTTTATCATAGATTAAAAAAAATTGTGACAATTTATTAGAAAAGAAAGGAATTTTATGATTGAGTTTTTAAAATTTGGTGCTAGTTGGGTATTACCGCCAGGTATATTTTTTGTTTTATTTTTATTTATAGCTTATTGTTGTAAAAAAAGAAAACAAACAAGACTAGCAATAGCTATTACATTTGTTACATTTATTTTTTATTTAGCATCAACTTCTTATGTAGCAAGTATGTTAATTGGTAGATTAGAAGATGCTTATGACCCACCAAAACATTTACCTAATGCAGATGTAATTATTGTTTTAGGTGGTGGAGCTACAGGCGATACACCAGATGTTACTGGAACAGGGACTTTATGCAGTATACCAGCAAATCGATTACTTACAGCTGTTCGCTTACAGAAGAAATTAGGTATACCAATTATTGTATCTGGTGGACAAATTTATGAAGATAGTGGTAGAGAAGCAGATATTGCCAGACGTATTTTGAAAGAACTCGGTGTATCTGAAGATATGATTTTATTAGAAAATCGTAGCTTAAATACAACACAAAATGCAGAGTATAGTACTAATATTTTAAAATCAAGAAAGTATAAACAGCCTTTACTTGTAACATCAGCTTTTCATATGGAAAGAGCAGTTGTTAATTTTAATAAATTAGGTGTAGATGTAATACCATATCCTTGCGATTATATGGTGAATAAAGAAAAAGTTTTTCACTATAATCGCTTAGCACCATCATCGCAGGCTTTAGAATTTACAGCAATTTATCTGCAAGAAAATTTACGAACTTTTGTAACTAAATATATAGAATAGATAGCTATAATCCATTTGAAATTTTTCAAATGGATTGATACATAAGGACGGTGATATTATGGTAAAAGATTTAACTACAGGTAGCCCTGCCAAATTAATTTTGATGTTTACTTTGCCACTTATTGTAGGTAATGTATTTCAACAATTATATTTATTAAGTGATACTTTAATTGTAGGTCGTTTACTCGGTGTAAGTGCATTAGCAGCTGTAGGTTGTAGTGGCTGTTTGATGTTCTTTATGATTGGATTTGTAATAGGTTTTACAGCTGGATTATCTATTTGCACAGGACAGCGTTTCGGGGCAAAAGATGAAGAAGGAATGAAAAAAAGTGCAGCAGCTTGTGTAGTTTTGAGTGCTATTACAACTGTTATTGTAACTATTTTTGGCGTGATAATGGTTCGCCCTGCACTTATTTTTTTACAGACACCACCAGAAGTATTGGATATGGCATGTACTTTTTTAACTGTAATTTTTTTAGGAATTGTAGCTACAATGATGTTTAATATGTCTTCTAATTTAATTCGCGCTTTAGGAGATAGTAAAACACCACTTTATTTTTTAATCTTAGGTTGTGTATTAAACATCATTTTAGAAGTAGTTTTTATCGGTGTATTTAACTGGGGTATTCAAGGTGCAGGTTTTGCAACTGTATTAGCACAATTAATCAATGGTGGTTGTTGTGTATATTATATTAAAAAGAAAATACCTCTATTACATTTTGAATTAAAAGATTTAAAGATTTCTAGAGAAATAGCTATACAACATTTAAAAGTAGCTCTTCCTATGGGATTTCAAGCTTCAATCATCGCTATCGGTGCTATTATTTTGCAAGTCCCTTTGAATAATTTAGGTGAAGTCGCTGTAGCAGCATATGCAGCAGCTCAAAAAATAGATATGATAGCTGTTATGCCACTTATGTCTTTTGGCATGGCAATGGCAGCTTATACAGCTCAAAATTATGGTGCAGGTCGTATGGATAGAATAAAGACTGGCGTTAATAAATGTATTTTAATGTCAGGTGGTTTTAGTATTTTAGCAGGAATGATGAATATTTGTTTAGGTCCAATCTTAATTAGATTATTTGTGGGTGATGGGCAAGAACAAGTAGTGGAATATGGTCATATTTATTTGATTGTAAATGGTTCATGCTATTTAATTTTATCTTTATTATTTATTTATCGTTATACATTGCAAGGTTTGGGACAAAGCATTATTCCTACTTTTGCAGGTATCATGGAATTGGTGATGAGAGCGGCAGCTGGTCTATTTTTAGTTGATGCATTTGGTTATATCGGTGCATGTTGGGCAAATCCTATGGCATGGATTGGCTCTTGTGTGCCACTTATGATAACTTTTTATATTACAAGAAAATCTTTATTGAAAAAGTATTATGAACACAAATTATCAGTTTGATTTGCATAGGAAAAAGTTTTCTATATTTTTTTATATTTATATAAACTGAAAAAAAATAAAAATAGATTGCCAATTTTGATAAATAATAATATTATATTTATAGATTTATAAATTTATTGAGGTGAAGAATATGGAATTAAAATCATCAGCATTCAAAGCATATGATATTCGTGGAAAATTCCCAGAAGAAGTTAATGAAGAATTAGCTTATAGAATTGGTCGTGTATTTCCAACATTATTTAATGCTAAAAGAGTTGCAGTAGGTCATGACATCAGACTTTCTGGTCCAGATATTCAAAAAGCTTTAGAACTCGGTCTTACTGAAATGGGTTGTGAAGTTGTAGATATCGGTCAGTGTGGTACTGAAATGATTTATTTTGCAACAGCTCATCTTGGTTTAGATGGCGGTATCATGATTACTGCTAGTCATAATCCAAAAGAATACAATGGTTTAAAATTAGTTCGTAAAGAAGCTCGTCCTATCAGTGGTGATACTGGTCTTAAAGATATTGAAGCTAAAGTTATGGCTGGCGATTTAGGTACACCTGCTGAAGTACCTGCAAAAGTTATCGAAGTTGATATTATGAAAGATTATATCGACCATTTATTAACTTATGTAGATATGAGTGCTTTAAAACCATTAAAAATTGTTGTAAACTCTGGTAATGGTGCAGCTGGCCCAGCTATCGATGAACTCGAAAAACGCTTACCATTCAACTTTGTAAAAGTAAATAACAATCCAGATGGTACATTCCCTAATGGCGTACCAAATCCATTATTAATGGAAAACCGCGAAGCTACTGCAAAAGTTGTTCGTGAAGAAAAAGCAGATTTAGGTGTTGCTTTTGATGGTGACTTTGACCGTTGCTTTATTTTTGATGAAAATGGCGACATGATTGAAGGTTACTATATCGTTGGTTTCTTAGCAAAAGCATTTTTAAATAAAAATCCTGGTGCTAAAATCATCTATGACCCACGCCTCACTTGGAACACAATTGAACTTGTTGAAGAAGCTGGCGGTGTACCTGTTATGTGTAAGAGCGGTCATGCATTTATTAAAGATTGCATGCGTAAAGAAGATGCTGTTTATGGCGGCGAAATGTCTGCACATAACTACTTCAAAGATTTCTCTTTCTGCGATAGCGGTATGATTACATGGCTTTTAGTTGCTGAATTATTATGCCAGGCTGAAGGCAAAATGTCTGAAATGCTCAAAGAACGCATGGAACGTTATCCAATCAGCGGTGAAATCAATAGCACAGTAGCAGATGCAAAAGCTGTTATGGCTGCAATTGAAGAAAAATATGGTTCTACTGGCGAAGTTTGCAAAATGGACGGTTTCAGTGTAGATTATCCTGAATGGAGATTCAATGTTCGTATTTCCAATACTGAACCAGTTGTTCGTCTTAATGTAGAAACTCGTGGCGATAAAAAACTTCTTGAAGAAAAAACAGCAGAAGTTTTAGCAGTTATTCGTGGCTAATAAATATATAAAGTATATTTGATATTTATAAGTGCATAATTAATCGTCAATAAAAACTAAATATGATATAATAGGACTATTCAAATATATTTTTTTTGATATTTTGGATAGTTCTATTTTATGATAGGCTATATGTTTTAGTTAAGGGGGAAATAAAAACATGAGTATCAAATTGAAATCTGGCTTTACTTTTGACTATGATAACTTATTTGGCGAAGGTAAAGTAACTAAAGCTGATATTGAAGCTTTTGGTGAAAAATTAAAAGAAGCTCATAAAGCAATGAATGTAATGCGTGAAACTGGCGTAATCAAAGGTCATTTATCCAAAGATGGTGAACCTGAAAAAGTATTATTCAGCCAGTGCCCATATATTCAAGAAGGACCTTTGAATTCTCCTGAATCTATGAAACGTCTTCAAGATTTACGTGAATCTGTAAGAAATCGTGTAGATGCAGTTGTTTCTTTAGGTATCGGTGGTTCTTATCTTGGTAACAAAGTGTTATTCGATATTCAATGTGGTGAATTCTGGAATAGCAAATCCACTGAAGAAAGAAATGGTTATCCAAAATTCTATTTCAGCGGTAACAATATTGACCCACGTCGTACAAAAGATTTAATTGATAATCTTGAAGATTGTGCAGAAATTACAAAAACTCATTACAAACGCAACTATAAAGTAATGCTCATCGTAATTTCTAAATCTGGTGGAACACTCGACACTATGTCTAACTTCATGGTAGTTTATGATGCATTGAAGAAAAATCCACAGATTGAAGTAGAAGTTGTAGCAGTAACTGACCCTAATCTTGAAAAACCAACATTATTAAAACAGATGGCTATTGACCATAACTGGCCACAATTCTCTGTACCAGACGGAGTTGGCGGACGTTTCACTGTATTTACAGATGTAGGTCTTACAACAGCTGCTTGCATTGGCTTTGATATTGATGAATTCTTACGCGGTGCAAGAGATATGGACGAAGCTTGTAAATCTGACGATGTTTGGGAAAACCCAGCAATGTTAAATGCTGCTTTAAAATACATCGCTTCTGAAAAATATGGTCGTCATATTGAAGTTATGATGCCATATGGCGATTATCTTGAATCCTTATCCATGTGGTACATTCAGTTATTAGCTGAATCCTTAGGAAAACAATTCGACAAAGAAGGCAATGAAGTATGCTATGGTCGTACTCCAGTTGTTGCTCTTGGTACACGTGACATGCACTCTCAGACTCAACAACATCAAGAAGGTATGCTTGATAAAGTTGTTCAGTTTATTCGTGTAGAAAAATGGGAAAATGATTTAGTAATTCCTAACGTATTCCCAGAAGTTAAAAAACTTGCTGATATCTCTGGCGTAACAATGGGTGACGCTTTAGAAGTTGCTCGTCAGTCCAATGCTGATGCTCTTGCTTCTAACAAACGTTTCAATGCATTATTCAGCTTACCTGAAATGAATGCTTATCATTTAGGTGAACTCTTATACATGCTTGCTATGTCCGTTGCTTACGAAGGTGAATTTGCAAATGTTGACGCATTTGACCAACCAGGTGTAGAAGCTTATAAACGCATAATGGGACCTAAACTTCAAGAATTAAAAGCTAAACAATAATTTTTAATTTTTGCAGTTGATTTTAGAAAGAGGATACATTTGTATCCTCTTTTTGTCATTTTTAAAGAGGTTTATTATGGTGAAATATAAAGAATTTATACGAGAAAAACTTCAAAAATTGAATAATTTACCAAAGAAATGGCAACAGGTAATAATATGTATATTAGTAATAATAGTAGCTATTATTTATTGTTTTAGTGGTGGAGAAAAAACAAAAATAGCTGTAAGTGAAAAAGTAGAAAATGGAAATACGATTATTTCAGCAAATGGTGAAGATGAGGAAAAAAATAAAAATAGTAAGATGATTTATAGCATGGATAAAGATATATCAGTAATAAAAAATCCTTTTTCATTTGAACATGAAGAAAAATCAGATAGTAAAATAATGACAATTGAAGAAAAACAAAAAAATAAAGATAAAGTAAATACAAATAATGAAAATATAGAAATGAAAACACAGCAACAGCAAATATCAACGATAAATAAAAATGAAAAGAAGGTAAAAAAATCAATAGAAAATGAGCAAAATGTATATAAATTAAAAGCTATTTTGGATTTTAATCAAGAGAAAGTAGCTTTATTTAGTATAAATGACAAAATATATAGAGTGCGACAAGGTGATATGGTAAATGATATAAAAATTTTAGCGATTGGACAAAATAATTTAATTTTGCAAGAAAACACAGGAAAAGAAGTAAAATGCCCTTTAACTTAAAGCTAAAGAGTTTAGTGTAATAGCTTAGGAGTTAATGATGAAAAACTTAATTAAAAAATATTTGATACTATTGACTGTAATTTTAGGGATAATTTGTAGCAATATAATATCTGTAAGTGCTAATGAATTAGAAGCAGTAGATGTAGATATTAGAAATTTACTCACAAGTATAGCTTTAACAAATAATTTAAATATAGTAATAAGTGATGAAGTACAAGGAAATGTATCTGTAAAATTGAGTAATATAAATGCTCAAGATATGATAAAGATTATCGCGGAAAATAATAATTATACGTATCAATTTAAAGATAATGTCATTTATATAAGTAAGGGAGATAAAGATATAAATTTATATACAGTGCAGGTAAATTATTTAGAATTAGATAAAATAGCACAAACTATAAATTTGATGTTAACAGGTAATTTGCCTGATAAAATAGATGATAAAGATAAAAAAACAGCCATAAATAATAAAGTGATGATTGATGAAAGCGAAAATACAATAAGTTTTTATGGAACCTTGAAACAATATGAACAGATAAAAAATTTTTTACAAGAACAAGACAAACCGCAAAAACAAGTTTCATTAGAAGCAAAAGTAACTGCTATTCAAAAAGATGCTGCTAAAGATTTAGGTGTGAGCTGGGAATGGTCAAAACTTCCTCAATCACCAGAGCATGAAATAACTTATGATACAGTAAAGCATACAGTAATAAATGAAGATGGTACAAAAGAAGAAATAACAGATTATTTACCTGTAGATGAAGTAACGCGTAAATGGAATGATGATGAAAATACTCCTGGGGTGATTCGCTTTGGCAAAGGTGTAGATGGCTATCCTTATGAATTTTATTATGCTGCTAAGATTGATGCTTTGATAAGTGATGGCAAGGCGAATATTTTAGCACGTCCAAATATTACTACAATACAGGGAAAAGAAGCTGTTATAAATATAGGTAGTGAAGTTCCTGTGCCTACTGTATCAACGACAAATTCAACGACTACAACTTCGATAAAATATCGTGAAGCTGGTATTATTTTAAAATGTACACCAAGAGTAAATGAAGATGGCATAATCACAGTAAAAGTACATACAGAAGTAAGTTCACCAATGTATGTAGAAGATATGAAAGCATATCGTTTTCAAAAGCGTTCAGCAGATACGATAGTTCGCCTAAAAGATGGTCAAACTATGGTAATTGGCGGTTTGATTGGCAGTGATGAAGCAAAACAAATGAGTAAAATTCCTTTTTTAGGAGATATTCCAATATTAGGCAATTTATTTAAACATATACAAAAGAGTAAAAGTGATACAGAAGTTATGATTTTTTTGACAGCACGTGAAGTAAATGATTGAATGAAAATTTTTTATAAATAGAGGATAGATAAGAAAGTAAAGCGAGTTTATAGCTTTTATGATATAATATTTGCTTAGTAATAGCTTATATTTGATAAAATTTTTATAAGTATTGGAGATGAATATATGCTTAATTTAGAAAAATCTTCTCAAGCTTTTGCGCAGGCTAAAGAAGTTATGCCAGGTGGGGTAAATAGTCCTGTACGCTCTTTTGCTAGAGTGAAATGTGATCCACCTTTTATAGCTAAGGCTAGTGGCAGTAAAATTTATGATATTGATGGTAATGAATATATTGATTATGTAGGTTCTTGGGGTCCAATGATAGTTGGTCATGCTCATCCAAATGTAGTGAAAGCAATTCAAGAAGCAACAACTCGTGGTACAAGTTACGGTGCACCTACATTATTAGAAACACAACTTGCTAAAAAAGTAATAGAATTAATGCCTTCTATTGAAAAAATTCGCATGGTAAATTCAGGTACAGAAGCTACAATGAGCGCTCTTCGTGTGGCTCGTGGTTATACTGGTCGTGATAAAATTGTAAAATTCATCGGTTGTTATCATGGTCATGCTGATAGCTTACTTGTAAAAGCTGGTTCTGGTGCAGCTACTTTTGGTCAACCAGATAGCCCAGGGGTAACAAAAGGGACAGCTAAAGATACAATTACAGTTCCATATAATGATATCGAAGCTTTTGTTAATTTGATGAATGAACAAGGCGATGAAATTGCAGCTGTAATCGTTGAACCAGTTGCAGGTAATATGGGTCTTGTACTTCCAAAACAAGGCTTTTTATCTACACTTCGCAAAGAAACAGAAAAACATGGCACTGTACTCATCTTTGATGAAGTAATGTGTGGCTTTAGAGTAGCGTTAAATGGTGCTCAAGCAGCTTATGGAATTAGACCTGATTTGACTTGCTTAGGTAAAATTATAGGTGGCGGTCTTCCTGTAGCAGCTTATGGTGGTAAACGTGAAATCATGGATTGTGTATCACCAAAAGGCCCAGTTTATCAGGCTGGTACATTGAGTGGAAATCCACTTGCTATGACTGCTGGTATTGCTACACTTGATATAATTTCTGCTGACCCAGCATGGGGTAAAGCTGATTATACACGTGAATTATCTATTAAAACAAAACATGTTTTACAAGGTTTTGCCAAAGCAGCTAAAGATGCAGGTGTAAAAGTACAACTTCATCAAGCAGGTTCAATGTTTGGTGTATTCTTCAATGAAAATGATGTATATGACTATGCTACATCTGAAAGCTCTGATCAAGAAGCTTTTGGCGTATGGTTCATGTCTATGCTTGAACAGGGAATATATCTTGCTCCATCTCAATTTGAAACATTGTTTATGTCTGGCGCTCATAGTGATGATGATATTGTAAAAACTATTGATGCTGCAGAAGTTGCAATGAAAAAAGTAGCAGAATTTCTTAATAATAAATAATAAAAAACTAAAAAATATATAGCAAAATCTAAAATCCTTAGTATAATAAAACAGTATACTAAGGATTTTTTGATTTTTATAAGAGGACGTTATAATTGATTTTAATAGATAAATTTAAATTAAATTTGAAAAAAATATATAATGGTTTAAAAAATATAATATTAAACCCTGCAAAAATAATAGATTTATGTTGGCAAAAAATATTTAAAGTCATAGAACAAGAGTTTTTCTTTATTAGTTTAATGATGATATTCAATTTTATGCCATATTTATATTTGTTTTGTTTATATAATCAATATGAAAATGCCATAGGTGGTTTATTTAAGCCTTTTAGCGTGATTATTTTCATGGGATTAATTATAAATTTTCTACATGGTAAATTGAAAAAATGCTTGAAGTATTTTATTTTAAGTATAAGCATGATTTTATCTTTGATGGAATTATTTATAATTGGTAAATATTATACTTTTACTACAGCAGGGATAATAAGTGTAATCATTGGTACAAATCTTCATGAAACGATAGAATTTATCACTATGTATTTTTCCTGGAGCTATTTGATTTTTATATTTGCTTTAGCTTTAATCATTTATTTATTAAATTATATAAGTAGAAAAGTAAACTTAAATAATAAATTAGTTATTTTATTTTTACCTTATTTTTGTTTATATAGTTTATTTTATGTAATCATACCTGGGAAAAATCTCACAGAATGTTTGACTTTTACAAGGCTTATAGCACCTGTAGAGCAAGCTGTAGAGGATGCGATAGCTTTTCGTGAAATTTATACAAATATGCAAAATAATGTGCAGATAGTGGATAAGGGCAGAGATATACCAAATATTGTATTTATTTTAGGTGAGTCAACATCAAAAGGTCATATGAGTTTATATGGTTATCCATTAGAAACAACGCCAAAGATGGAGAAGATGGCTAAAAATAATGAGCTCTATGTTTTTAAAGATGTAATCAGTCCCCATGCTTATACTATTGGTTCACTTCGTGAAGTATTTACTTTTCACAATTATGAAGCCACAAATAAATGGTATGAATGTAATAATTTATTTGATATCATGAAAAAAGCAGGTTATAAAACATATTGGCTTTCTAATCAAGAGACTTCAGGTCAATGGGCAAACGTGGCACTGGCTTATGCTAATCGTTGTGATTATAAGAAATTTACAGGAATTAGACAATCATATGAGAAATCTTATCGTGCTGATGGTGAGTTATTGCCTTTATTATATGAAGCTATGAATAATGATAGTGATAAGAATTTTTATGTATTGCATCTAATGGGTTGTCATGGTGAATATGAAAATAGATATACGCCAGATTTTGCTAAGTTTTCTGATGTAGATGAAACAAAGGGAATAATAAAAACGCAGGAAGCAAAAACGAAAAGAGCACAGTATGATAATGCTATTTTATATAATGATACGATTGTAACTCAAGTTATGGAAGCTTTTAAGGATAAAGATGCTATAGTTATCTATATGCCAGACCATGGTGAAGAAGTTTATGATTTGAAAAATTTCAATGGTCATAGTGATGATAATCCTACTAAATCTATGTTAGAAATACCATTTGTTATTTATACTACAGAGAAATTTAAGCAGAAATATCCTCTAGTAGATGCACAGATTAGAGCTTCTGTAGATAAAAAATATATGACAGATGATTTAATTCATACTATTTTAGATATTACAGGGATAAAAACACCAGAATTTCAGGAAACGCGAAGTATTATAAATCCATATTATAATCAAGAGCGAAAGCGAATTTTCTTAGACAAAGATTATGATAATTGGCAATGATTTTGAGGCGATTATGTATATAAGAAATTATCAAAAGAGTGATTTAAAAAGTATTATTTTTTTATTTAGAGAAACTGTGCATAGTGTGAATAGTAAAGATTATACACAAGAGCAGGTAAAAATATGGGCACCTGAAAATATTGATGAAAAAAGTTGGCATTTGAGTTTGTTAAGCCATTATACATTGGTGGCTATAGATAAAGAAAAGATAGTGGGCTTTGTTGATTTAGATGAAAATTATGTAAATAGATTATATGTAGCAAAAGATTATCAGCGACAAAAAATAGCGACTAGATTAATGGATAAAATAGAAAATTATGCTAAAAAACAAGGTCAAATATCTTTGTATAGTCATGTATCTATAACTGCTAAAAAATTTTTTCTAGATAGAGGTTATATCGTAAATAAAGAGCAATATGTTGAAAAATAAAATATTTTATTTAAAAACTATATAATGGAGAAATTTTTATAAAAAAAAACGCTTATATTACTAATTATTTGTAGTAATATAAGCGTTTTTTTAACGTTTAAAGAAATGAAAGATAAGCCAAGCTACGACTCCGACGCCAAGTAAGGTTAAAAGTGCAGGTAGTGCGACAAAAAAGAAAAAGCCAATGATAGCAATACCGCCGATAGCCATTAAACCTCGAGTGAGCCAGCTAGAAGAGGATTTTCCTCCAAGATTAATATAACGGACTTTTATGCCACTAGAACGTGGTGAACGATAATATCTATTATTATAAGATTGTTGATATTGTTGCTGATTTTCTTGAGTTGTTTCTTTGCGATAATTATTTTCGTCTTCAATTGTAATACCATCAAAATTATTGATTTCTCGATTACTCATAGTTTGCACATCGTGGATATGATAGCAATTCGGACAGATACCATGTTCATCTAATTCGTGATTACATTTTGTGCAACGCATAATTTTTCTCCTTATATTGTTAAAACTAAAATACATTCATATTTTAAGTATATTAGTCAAAAAGTCAATTGTCAAGGATTTGTCAAAAACTGGAAAATATTTTATTTATCTTTGTTAAATTTAAAATCTATTTGTAAAAAATTTTACATTTTCTTCACATTGTAAGAGAATTATAAATTAATTCTGTCATATTTATTTTAAATTTTACAGAAAAGTCATTGTAACTTTACATTGAGTGAGTATACTAAGTACAACAAATTAATTGCAAGGTATTTTTAGGAGGATTAAAGTATTATGAATTGGAAAAAATTAGCATCTCTTGGCGTTGTCGCAATGATGTCTCTTAGTATTTTAGGTTGTGGTAGTGATACTGCTTCTAATGATAAAGCTGCATCTTCTAGCAGTCTTTCTGGTAGTATTACAGGATCAGGTTCTTCTGCGTTATTACCTTTAGCTAAAGACGCTGCTGATAAATTTAAAGAATTACATCCAGAAGTTTCTATCACATTAAATGGTGGCGGATCTGGTACAGGTCTTAAACAAGTTGCTGATGGTTCTGTAGATATCGGTAACTCTGATGTAGCTGCTGATACAAAACTTGATAAAGCTGTAGCTGATGGTTTAGTTGATCATAAAGTTTGCGTTGTAACAATGGCTCCAGTAGTAAATAAAGATATTGCAGCAACTGTAAAATCTTTAACAAAACAACAATTAACAGATATTTTCACTGCTAAAATCACAAACTGGAAAGAAGTTGGCGGTCCTGATGAAGAAATCGTATTAATCACTCGTCCTTCTACATCTGGTACTCGTGCATTATTTAAAGAATTTGCTTTAGGCGGAGCAGAAGAAGCTTCTAATAAATCCTTAGAAACAGATGACTCTGGTACTTTACTTCAGAGCATTAAAGATAATAAAGGTGCAATTGGTTATGTAGCATTATCTTATCTTGTAAACAATCAAGATGTTGCAACTGTTTCTGTTGATGGTGTAGCTCCTACTTTAGAAAACACATACAATGGTACTTATCCTGTATGGGGTTATGAACATATGTATACTAAAGGCGAACCTAATGCTACTGTAAAAGCATATTTAGATTTCATTATGTCTGATGAATATGGTAAATCCATGGAAGCTCAAGGTTACGGTGTAACTAGCAAAATGCAAGTTCAGAGATAATTAGAATAGAAAATTGGGCGAATGAATTTTCGCCCATTTTTTTTGCCAAAATAAATGCTAATTTTTATCAAAGGAGTGTCAAAATGGAATCATCACATACAGCTGTATATCGTCAAAATAATATTTGGCGAGGGATTATCACAGCTTGCGGTTTATTAATGATAATTATAACCTTAGCCATTGGGGCATTTTTATGCTACAAAGGTGTAGGTACATTCACTACATATGGTCATAGCGTGGGTGAATTTTTATTTTCTTCACAATGGGCACCAGCCGATAATGCTCAAGGTGGCGGTAAAGTCGGTGCAGCAATATTCATTTTTGGTTCAATTATCACTTGTGCTTTAGCACTTTTGATTTCAACACCATTTAGTATTGCAAGTGCGATTTTCATGACAGAAATTTCTCCAGGGATTGGTAGAAAAATTCTTCAACCAGCTGTAGAAATTTTCGTAGGTATTCCTTCTGTTGTATATGGTTGGATTGGTCTTACAATTTTAGTTCCATTTATCAAAGATTTATTTGATTTAAAATTTGGTTTTTCTGTATTAGCAGCAGGTATTGTTTTAGCAGTAATGATTTATCCAACAATTACTAGCTTATCTGCTGATGCGATTAGAAGTATTCCAAAATCTTTCCGTCAAGCATCTTATGGGTTAGGTGCTACTCGTTGGCAGACAATCAGTCAAGTTGTAATACCTGCTTCTAAATCCGGTTTGATGACTGCTATTGTTTTAGGTCTTGCTCGTGCATTCGGTGAAGCTTTGGCAGTAGCAATGGTTATCGGTAAGATGAAAGCTTTTCCAGAAAGTCTTTTATCCCCAACTACAAACTTAACAGCAGCGATTGCTTCTGATATGGGTGGGGCGATGGAAGGCAGTGAATACAATATAGCTTTATGGTCTATGGCTTTATTGTTATTCATCATTTCCTTAGTATTTATCTTTATTATTCATTATATTTCAGCTAAAGGAGGCCATAAGGCATGACTGTAATTCAAAGAGCCAAATTTATGGATAAATTTATGACTGGCTTCTTTTATGTTGTCGCTGGTTTTTTCTTATTATTATTGTTGGCTTTTACTTTATATGTAATTATTAAAGGCTTTGCAAATTTTACTCCGAATATGTTTTCCTTTACTAGAAATGGTATAGGTAATCTATTTTTTAACACTATTTATTTAGTATTTTTATCTTTGCTTGTAAGTGTTCCTCTTGGGATTGCAGCTGGTATTTATATGGCTGAATATGCAAAACCAGGAAAGACTACAAAATTTTTAAGAATTTGTATTGAAACATTATCCTCATTGCCATCTATCGTTGTAGGTTTATTTGGTTATTTAGTATTTATTGTAATGACAGGTTCTCAATGGAATTTATTTGCAGGTGCTTTGGCTGTATCTATTTTGAGTTTACCTTTGATTACAACAGTAACAGAAGATGCTTTCCGCTCATTACCTCCTGGGTATAAAAAAGGTAGTATGGGTATGGGTGCTACACTTTGGCAGACTATCCGTTATGTAATGCTTCCTGCTTGTATGCCTCGCATTATGACAGGTGTAATCTTAGCTGCTGGTCGTGGCTTTGGTGAAGCTGCTGCACTTTTATATACTGCTGGTATGAGTACAGATATCGTTTGGTCAAATTGGAATATTTTTTCTCCAACATGTCCGCTCAATCCATTTAGACCAGGGGAAACTTTAGCGCTTAATATCTGGGCATCAAGAACAGAAGCTTTAGCTCCTAATGCTGCAGATATTGCAAATTTATCCTCAGCAATTTTGATGATAATGGTATTTTCATTTAGTATAGGTGCTCGTTTTTTAAGTAGTTATCTTGATAAGAAAAATGGAGGAAAATAAACGTGGCTAATAACGCTGATATAAAATTTAATGTTGATAATTTGGAATTATTCTATGGTAATTTTAAAGCCTTAAAAGGCATTGATATGGAAATCAAGAAAAATGAAATTACTGCTCTTATTGGGCCATCTGGTTGTGGTAAATCTACATTCTTAAAAACTTTAAATCGCATGAACGATTTAGAAGATGGTGTAAAAGTAACAGGCAGAATTCATTTAGATGGTGTAGATATCTATAAAGAAATGGATTCTATTACACTTCGTCATCGTGTAGGTATGGTATTCCAACAGCCAAATCCATTCCCAAAAAGCATCTATGATAATGTAGCTTATGGACCAAGAATTCATGGTATTCGCAAAAAAAGCCAATTAGATGAAATCGTAGAAAGAAGTCTTCGTCAAGCTGCTATTTGGGACGAATTAAAAGACCGCTTAAATAAATCTGCACTTGGTTTATCTGGTGGTCAACAACAGCGTTTATGTATTGCAAGAACTTTAGCAGTTCAGCCAGATGTTATCTTGATGGACGAACCTACTTCTGCTCTTGACCCGATTTCTACAATGAAAATTGAAGACTTAGCACTTGAATTGAAAAAGGATTATACAATTGTAATCGTTACACATAATATGCAACAAGCAAGCCGTATATCTGATAAAACAGCATTCTTCTTATTAGGTGAGTTAATCGAATACGGAGAAACTACAGAGTTATTTGCAAATCCTAAAAATCCAAAAACAGAAGAATATATTACTGGTAGATTTGGTTGATTTGTATAGTGCGTTTATTTAAAGGAGATAAAAATGGCTAATAGAATAAAATATATAAATGAATTAGATTGTTTAATTAGAGATGTAGAATTAGTAGGAGCTCAGCTTCAAGAAACTTTAGATGAAGTTATAAACAATTTAGTAGAAAAAAATGAGATTTTAGCAAAAAAAATCATAAAAAATGATGTATGGTTTAATAAAGCTGAACATGATATCAATGAAAAATGCTTGCGTTTAGTATTGACTCAAGCACCTGTAGCTACAGACTGGCGTGAAATTGCTTCCATCATGAAAATGATTGGTGATATTGAACGTATGGCTGACCATTGTGCAGATATCTCTAAATACACTATGAGCTTAGCAAAAGAAGAAACTGTAACATTGCCAGATTATTTTGGTGATATGGTAAATGTTATGCGTGAAATGGTTTTTGATAGCGTAAAATGTTTCAGAGATTCTGATGTTGATTTAGCTAAAAAAATTATTGAAACAGATAATGTAGTAGATAATTACTTTAAAAGATTTCGTGAAGATATAGCTGGATTGATTAAAGAAAATCCACAAAATGTAGAGGCATATCTCAATTATTTGATGATTGGTAAATATGTAGAACGTATAGCTGACCATTCTACAAATGTAGCTGAATGGATTATCTATATTGTTAAAAATGAATTAAAATAAAAAGTAAAACTCATAATAAATATTTTCATATAAAAACTATTTATTATGAGTTTTTTATTGTTTTTTAAAATATATATGATTAAACTTAAATATGAGGTGATAAAAATGAAACTGAAATATTTAAGTTTATTATTGAGTTCAATTTGTATTATGCAATTTATGACAGTACCTTCTTTGGCAAATGCACAAGCTATGGAAATAAAATCTAATTTAGCAATTGATGTAGAAAACATAAAAGATACAGCAGAGTATAAAGGTTATCTTTGGCGCATAGATGCTAAAGATGATGATAATTTGCCTAGAAATTTTCGTACATCAAAGGATAAGTTCAAAAAGGTAAGTGATAAATATGGAATTGATGTTAATTATGTGCCTACAAGAGAAGGTTTAGATGAATTACAAGCTTCAGGTAGTGCGCAATTTTCGTTAAATCAATTTTCGGCTTTAACTAAAGCTTTGCAGGAAAATGGTGCTAAAGATATTTATATAGTGGATTTAAGACAAGAAAATCATGGATTTTTTAATAATGATGCTGTTAGCTGGTATGGTAAACGCGATTGGGCGAATATAGGGAAATCAAGAAAAGAAATTATTCGTCAGGAAATGAATTTATTGAAAGCTAATCTAAATAAAAACACAAAAAGAGCCACTTTAGATGACGATAAAAATGCTGATGAAGTAGATACTTCTTTGATAAAAATAGTAACAACTGAAAAAAATTTAGTGAAGAAAAATAATTTACATTATGTGAGAATGACAGCAACTGACCACGTTTGGCCAAGTCCTGAAAATATAGATGAATTTATCAAACTGTATAAATCTTTGCCTAAAGAGGCATGGCTACATTTTCATTGCGAAGCTGGTAAAGGAAGAACAACAACATTTTTAGCAATGTATGATATGATGAAAAATCCACAAGTGCCATTAAAAGATATATTATATCGTCAATTATTATTAGGTGGAAATTATGTGGCATATACAGAAGATATTTCCGCTAGCAGTAATTGGAAGGCGCCTTATTATAATCAAAAAGCAAAAATGATAGAAGTTTTCTATCAATATGTGCAGGAAAATCATCAGAATAATTTCCAAGTTTTATGGTCAGATTGGCTTGAAAATCATAGTTTATAAATAGGTTAATATTTAATTTGGATATATATTTATAAAAACTTTTAATTGATAAAAATAGATAATAAATTCTTATAATATGCTTTGAAATAAGAAAAATATCATGAGAGTTGATAAGTGTAGTATTTTATATTTTAGAATTAAAACCTATTAAATTAATATGTAAATACTATCTATTAATAATTTTTTATTGTGATATAATGTTGATGTTAAAAAGATTTAAAGCTTGTAGGAAAGAAGGCGATAAAATGAGTACAGAATATGTATATAAGTCCACAAAAAAAATAGAAGAAATTTTAAATGCGATTACCCATGGAGTGGGAACGCTACTAGCAGTTATTGGTTTGGTTGCAATGTTGTATTATGGCTATGATAAAGGAATTTTGCATTTAACAAGTATCATAGTATATGGTGTTTCCATGATATTATTATATTTAGCTTCGACACTGTATCATAGTTTTAGTTTTTGCAGTCAAAAAGTGCAATCTGTGTTTAAATGTATAGACCATTCGGCAATATATTTACTAATTGCAGGCAATTATACGCCATTTGCTCTGATTGCTCTATATGGTACTTTAGGCTGGGCTGTATTTGGCGTAGTTTGGGGATTGGCTTTAGCGGGAATAGTATTTCAAATTTTCTTTTATAATCGTTTCCGCGTCATTGGTACTATTTGTTATTTAGTCATGGGTTGGCTTGCTGTTACCATCGTAAATCCCCTACTTGATACTTTGTCTGTAGAAGCTATTTGGTGGCTTGTAGCTGGTGGTGTTTTATATAGTATTGGAGCAATTTTTTATTTAGTGCGTAAAATACCATATAATCATGTTATTTGGCATGTTTTTGTGATTTTAGGCAGTGCAGCTCATTTTATTACAATTTATTGTTATGTATTGCCACTTAGTATAGATTAATTATTTTGATAAAATAAAGGCTCAATTATCTAAAATAATGGTAGATAGTTGAGCTTTTTCTTATTTTCTGTTTTAATTAGAAATAAGAGGATTGACGAGAAAAAGAGCTAATTATATAAAGAGAAAATATATAGTCTAGGATATAAATTTTATAAAAGGAGAGTGTTTTTGATGAATGAAGATTTGATGAAGGTAATAAAATCGGAAGAGGAAATAGAGCAAGAAGTAGAATCTTTATGTCGCTGGGCTGCTGCTAGAGCTGGCGTAATTGTCGTAGCACCTATACTCGGTCAAATTGCTCTAGCTGCTAATGAAATCTATCTGATAAAACGCATAGCAAATGTATATGATAAAAAATTCGATGAAACGGCTAGCTGTGCTTTTGTAGGAGCTTTAGGTGGTACATTTGTAGGTCAAAGTTTAGCGACTTTGATACCATTTCCACCATTACAAATTCCAATTGGCATGGCTATAACTTATGCTGTAGGTAAGGCTGCTAATGCATGGATAAAAGATGACATGCCGGATATTAGCGAATATGCTGATAAATATAAAGATATTTTTAATAAAGCAAAAGAAGATGTAAAAAATATCATACCTAGTTTAAAAAATAATCCTGATAAAGATAAACCATTGGGAGATGAAGATAAAAAATTTAAATTTTAATATTAAGGAGGAAAAATAATGCGAAGTGCATTTGATATTATTGGACCAATAATGATAGGGCCATCAAGTTCACATACAGCAGGTGCTGTGAGATTGGGATTGATGGCTAGAGCTATCTTAGGTGAAGAAGTAAAAATTATAAATATAAAATTATATGGTTCATTTGCGCAAACATATAAAGGTCATGGTACAGATAGAGCTTTGATTGCAGGTATAATGGGTTTTAAACCAGATGATGAAAGAATACGTAATTCTTTAGAAATAGCCAAAGAGAAAAATATTGAATTTAATTTTTCTAAAGTGGATTTAGAAGATGCACATCCTAATACAGCTATTATAGAATTGATAGGTGTAACAGATAGAAAAATAGAAGTTACAGGTGCATCCATTGGCGGAGGCAATATAATTATTTCTGCTGTTAATAATTATGAAGTACAATTAAGTGGGAAATATCCATCAATAATTATCGTACATCAAGATATGCCAGGTGTAGTAAATGGTGTTACTGCAGCTTTAGCACGCTATAATATTAATATTGCCTATATGAAAGTTTCTCGAAGCGAAAGAGGAGCAGAAGCTTTGATGAATATTGAAGTTGATGATACAATTTCTGATGAGGCAGTAAAAGCTTGCAGTAGAGTCATTGGTGTAAAAAAAGTATTGCGAATTGATGCTATTTAATGAGGTGATTTTGTGATAAATTTTTCTTGCATACAAGATTTGATAGATATAGCAAATGCTCAAGAGCGAACTATTGATGATATCGTTGTAGAATATGAAGCAACACATAGTTTTAAATCTGTGATTTATATTAAAGAAAATATGCAAACTATTTGGCAAGTAATGAAAGAGTCAGCAGAAAAAAGTATAAATAATACGCAAAAATCTGTCAGTGGCATGGTCGGCGGAGATGCTCAAAAATTATTCACTTTTAAAGATAGTTTTGCTGGCGATTTTGTCAAAGAAGCAGCTTCTTATGCAGTAGCTGTAGCAGAAACAAATGCTGCTATGGGGAAAATAGCTGCTTGTCCAACAGCTGGTTCTTGTGGTATTGTTCCAGGGGCTTTAATTGCTGCTCAAAATCATTATAATTATGATGATGAGCAGATTTGCAATGCATTATTTACAGCGACAGGTATTGGCATGGTGATTGAAAATAATGCTATGATTGCAGGTGCTCAAGGTGGTTGTCAGGCTGAATGCGGTTCAGCAGCTGGCATGGCAGCGGGAGCGTTAGTTCATCTTGCAGGGGGCTCTCCAGAACAGATTGGCAATGCAGTAGCTTTAGCGATTAAAAATTTATTAGGTTTAGCTTGCGACCCTGTGGCAGGGCTTGTAGAAGTTCCTTGTGTAAAACGCAATGGATTTGCAACGACAGTAGCGATTTTGGCAGCAGATATGTCCCTTGCTGGTGTAAAATCAGTGATACCAGTAGATGAAGTAATTGATGCTATGTATCGCATTGGCAAATCTATGCCAAAAAGTATACGCGAAACAGCTACTGGCGGTTTAGCTACTACACCTACAGGTATAGCTTTAAAAGAAAAAATTTATAGCAAATAATGATTGATATAAGGAGAAGGGAAGAGCAGTTGCATTTATGTAAAAAAATTATCTATATGACTTTGGGAATATATATGATGATGATATCAATATGTTTAGCAGGTCAAAATGATAATTTATCTAAAGAAACATCAGAAAAAATAAATTTAGTATGGCAACCAGTTATTGATGAAGAAAATGATTTATCAAAAATTGATAAGATTCCAGGAGTAAATGTTGTATCACCATCGTGGTTTGTAATTGATAGTGAACAAGGGCATATTCAAAATAAGACAGATATAAATTATTTAAAAAATGCAAGAGAAAAAGGTTATAAAATATGGCCATTAATTCATAATGATTTTAATGCCGAAATGACACATAAATGGTTGAATGATAAAAAGGCAAAGGATTATATCATTCGTCAATTAATATTTTATGCACATCGTTATAATATTGAAGGCTATAATTTTGATTTAGAAAATATCTATGATGAAGATAGAGATAAATTGACTGAATTTATGAAAGAAGTAACTGAGGCACTACATCAAGATGAAGTTATAATCTCTATGGATATAACAGTAGCTTCAGATATGGAAAATTGGTCTAAATGTTATGATAGAAAAGCATTGGGCGAATATGTAGATTATCTTGTTTTGATGGCATATGATGAGCATGGTAGATTATCTAAAACAGCAGGGTCAGTAGCATCATTAAATTGGGTGGAAAATGGAGTAAAAGATTTAACAGAGCAAGTCCCTTCAGAAAAAATCATCTTAGGAATTCCTTTGTATATGCGCTTATGGGAAGAAGATTATGAAGGTAATGTATCGGCTAAAACCTTAAATATGGAAGATGCCAATAAATTAATGAAAGAAAAAGACAAATATCCTATTTGGCTAAAAAATGAAGGTCAGATATATTTTGCTTATCATGAAGATGGAAAAATATATCGTGTATGGAAAGAAGATGTAAATTCTTTGCGCTTAAAAGTAGATTTAGTCAAAAAATATAAACTTGCAGGAGTAGCTTCATGGAGAAAAGGTTTTGAGACTAAAGATATTTGGCCAATGATAAACAAGCGTTTACAAAAATAAAAAAACTATTTGTTTATGATGAATTTCATAAGCAAATAGCTACATAGAAAAATAGAAGTAGAGGGAGTTAAAAATGCCAAATAGGGTATTGGGAGGAATTTTTTTAACCATAGCAGCTAGTATTTGGGGTGGTATGTTTGTAGCTGTAAAATTAGTAGTGGATATAATACCGCCAATAACGTTAGTATGGTTTCGTTATTTAGTAGCCTTTGTGGTATTATCAATGGTTGTAATCTATGAAGGCATTAATCTAAAAATAGATAAAAAAGATATATTATTATTAATCAGTATAGGGATAATAGGACATACTATTTCTATTGTTACTCAAGAATATGGAACAATGTATTCTTCAGCACAGATGGGTTCAGTTGTTACTTCAGCAACACCAGCATTTATGTTGATTTTTGCTGTATGGCTTTTAAAAGAAAAAATCACTTTGCGTAAAATATTATCTGTTATTTTAGCCACTGTCGGTGTAATCATGATTGCTGGCGTTGATAATATGGATTTTGATAAACAATTAGGTGTACTTTTTTCTACCATAGCAGCATTGACATGGGCTTTGATGTCTGTAATGTTAAAATTGATACCTAGTAAATATCCGCCATTATTAATAAATTTTTATGCTGTAATAACAGGAATTGTATGTTTAGCACCACTTAATATACCGACATTAGATTTATTGCCATGGGATGAAATCTTAAATCCTGTAGCGATTGGTTCGGTAGTATATTTAGGGGCAGTATCTACAGCAGGAGCATTTTTGCTTTGGAATAAAGGTCTTTTATTGATGGAAGCAGGTGCTAGTGGATTATTTTTCTTTTTTCAACCTATAGTAGGGACTTTTTTAGGCTGGTTAATTTTAGATGAACAAATTACTTTGAATTTCTGGATAGGAAGTATATTGATTTTTATAGGTGTATTTTTAGTTACAGTTAGAAATGAATAATAAAAAAGAAGTTATATCTATGTTTAGGTATGTAAGTTTATTTATTTTTTTCATGGGAAACAGAAAGAAAACTACTGAGCATAATACTTATACAGCTTATACTTGTAAATACAATAAGAATAGCGATTGCTTTAGTATAATAGCAAGTAGGATAAATATCGCCATAACCTATTGTGCCAAAAGTAATGACTACATAATAAAATAAATCAAAGATATTTGGATTATTTATAGAGTAGGCATCAACATAATAAATACTGCCAATATAGCAAAATAATGTTAAGGTACTGAGAAAATAAAAAATGATAAGCAAGGCTACTTTCCATAAATTACTGTGATTAAAAATATTCGTATAAGCTAAGATATTTTGCAAAATAAATTTTAATGTATTAGCTAAAAGTGAATAACAAAGAACTAGATTGATAAAAGATAAGTAAAAAGCAATATTGTGAATTAAAAAATTGGAGCTAAATGGGTAAGCAAAATAGATTAAACATAGATTTATGTAGATTAAGGCAAAAATAAAATTTAGACTAAAAGAACCGACATTGATGATTTTTATCAATATAATAGAAAGTAAAGAGATCAAATAATAAAAGATGTAAATAATAAACAAAGATAGAGGTATTACTAATATTGTAGAGAAAATAAGAGAAAAATTTTTAGTGAGATAGAAAAATAGACATAGACAAAGACCACATATTAAAATGAGCGATAATAAACGAAATAAGATAGAGCTTTTGCAAATTGTAGTATATAAAAATTTAAGAGGTTGTTTGGCCATGATATGAGCCTTGATAAATAGCGTTGTATTATCTATAGTAAAATAAATTTCTTTATGATAAATATTAATTAATAAGAAAAATAACATAAAAATAGTGCTTAAACATAAAATAGAGAGTTCTTGAAGAATTTGTATCAAAGTAAATACTCCTTAAAATAAATAAAAACCAGTATTACTGTTTAGTATACTGGTTTTTTATGTTAAAAATTTATTGTTGATTTTGGTGGAGATGAGGAGAATCGAACTCCTGTCCGAAAGTATTGTTTCACAGCTTTCTCCGAGTGCAGTCTATATTTTAATTTTATAAAATCATCGCCTATAGACAGGCTATAATTTTACTATCTCGATAAAATTCCCTAAAAATCTCCGAGAATTGATTTTTAAGTATCCCACTGTTGGCCTCTTTTCTATTCACGTGGGAAAAGAATAGAAAGAGGTTAGCATTAAGCTGCTAAAGCGTATTCTTTGTTAGCTTTTATATTTAAATAAAAGTTTCACCTTACTAACGGGTTGATGACCTCCCGACTCGCTTACCATGCACCAACTACCCCCGTCGAAACCATTACATCCCCAAGAGTTAGTATATTATATCATAAATAATAATTAAAAGCAATAAAATAAGGCGGATATAGATATAAAATGAAATTTTATATCAAAAATTTAGAAGAATATATTTGAAATGAAAATTCTTTTGCTAATGAAAATTTTTTTCTAGATTGAAATTTGATGTACAAAAGAAATTATTAAAGCTAAAATGTTGATTTTAAAAGTATTTTTGGCTATAGATTTATTTTTGATAATTTTTATTATGTTAAATAAAATTGCTATTTATAAAATTTTCTTAAAAATATTTTGAAATAATATTGCATTTTTGGTAGGGTAGTATTATAATAAGCTTGTAAGAAAAAACATAAGGAATAAATAATAAATTTAATTTAAATAGAGAGAGGAGTTATCAATATTGTTAGAACAGTTTAAAGGAAAATTAATAATTTCTTGTCAAGCTCTTCCTGATGAACCATTACATAGCCCGTTTATTATGGGACGAATGGCGTTAGCAGCAAAACAGGCTGGTGCAGTGGGTATACGAGCACAAGGTGTAGAAGATATAAAAGAAATTAAAAAAGTAACAGGTCTTCCTGTTATCGGTTTGATTAAACGAAACTATGATGATTCTGAAATTTATATCACAGCTACAAAAAAAGAAGTAGAAGAATTATTGGAAAGTGGTTGTGAAATAATCGCTTTAGATGCGACATTGCGTAAACGTCCAAATGATGAAAAATTAGAGGACTTAGTTAAATTGATAAAAGATAATGGTAAAATCGCTTTAGCTGATATCTCTAATGATGAAGAAGGGATTTTTGCTCAGAAAATAGGTTTTGATTGTGTATCTACAACATTATCTGGATATACAGATTATACACCTAAATTAAAAGGCCCTGATTTTGGGTTGGTAGCAAGAATGGTGGATAGACTTGATATCCCAGTTTTTGCAGAAGGTAGAATAAATACACCAGAAGATTTAAAAATAGCTTATGAATGTGGTGCTTTTGGTGCGATTGTCGGTTCAGCAATCACAAGACCACAGTTGATAGCTAAAAATTTTGTTAATGTTTTAAAAGATATTGATATAAAATAATTGGAGAAAATAAAATTTTAGATGATTTTTTACCTATGGAGAATGATATTTAAATTAGTGTAACTTTAAAAATAGGTTATTTCTTATCTAGAAGATGCACATCGTACAGGTGTTATAACAACAAAAATAAGTAATTTGAAGGAAGATATTTTTTTAGTAAATTTTTAATTTTTATAAATATATGAGATAGTTTAATATGAAAAAAATATTGGCTAGCTTGATTGTTTCAGCTACAGTAGCAGCTACTTTACTATTGACTTTAGTGCTAGTAACTCTAGAAATAGCGGGATAGCCGTAGATTCTATGACAGTCTGTAGGAATTTTATCACTAATACAAGGTTAGATGGAAAATATCGATATAGTTGGTTAGGCAAATAGAGCATGTTATATTGGTCTTGGTAATCAAGATGGTAAAGCAAGTGCAGATTTTTATAAATTTGATTTAAAATCAAAAAAATTAACAAAATTAGCAAGCTTTACCGGTGCTTTACGTGAACAGTCAGTATCTCAAATTTTGAATAATAAATTATATGTATTTGGTGGCGGTACAAATACTGCATTAACAGATGGATATGTATATGATATTCAAAAAGATGCATGGGATAAAGTAGCTAGCGTAGAAGTTGATAATAAAGCTATCTCTGTATATGGTGGAAACTCTATAAAATTAAATGAAGATGAA
The DNA here is from genome assembly GCF_986095205.1 of Megamonas sp. Taxonomy (NCBI): domain Bacteria; kingdom Bacillati; phylum Bacillota; class Negativicutes; order Selenomonadales; family Selenomonadaceae; genus Megamonas; species Megamonas sp. The sequence goes on from NZ_CFQVBI010000045.1 coordinate 73,023, forward strand.
ATGCTTGTAATTGGTGGCTTTAATAAAGAAGTTTACGATTGGGCTGTAAGTAATTTAGGAAGCTTAAAAGATCAAGAATTGGCAGATTTTAAAGCTAAATATTTTGGTGCAGATGTAGCAGAATTTAAATGGAATAATCAAATTTTAGTATACAATGCTAAAACAAATACATGGCGCTCCATTGGACAAATTCCATTTAATGCACCATGTGGTGAAGGTCTTGTTTATGCAGGAGATAGTATTATATCTATCAATGGCGAAGTAAAACCAGGTGTTCGCAACAATAGAATTTATCAAGGTTTTATTGTAAAATAAGATTAAGATAAATTTATTGCAAAGAAGGGCGAGATTATGGAGAAACAAAAGTATATTTGCATAGACATCGGTGGTACAGCTATAAAATATGGTTTAGCTGATGAACAGGGGAATTTTATAGAAAAAAGTTCAATGCCCACAGAAGCTAAATTATATGGAGGTCCAGGTATTGTAGAAAAAGTAAAAACAATTATTAGTGGCTATATTACGAACTATCAAGTTGCTGGAGTTGCCATATCTACAGCTGGCATGGTAGACCCTAAAGAAGGGTGTATCTTCTATGCTTTACCAGATGCAATACCTGATTATACAGGAGTACAGTTAAAGAAAATTGTTGAAACTGAGTTTAATTTAAATTGTGCGGTAGAAAATGATGTTAATTGTGCAGCTTTAGGCGAAATGTGGTTAGGAGCAGGAAAAGGTTGTTCTTCACTATTTTGCATAACTGTAGGAACAAGCGCAGGCGGTTGTGCTGTATATAATCATCAAGTAATACATGGTGTTTGTAATAGTGCTGGAGAAATTGCTTATATGAGAATTCCTAAGGGAACAATGCATGAAGTAGTTTCAACAACTCGATTAGTAAAAGATGTAGCAAAAGCAAAACAATTAGATGAAAAAGAATTAAATGGTAAAATCATTTTTGATTGGGCAAAAAATGGTGATGAAGATGCTAAATTTGCTATTAATACATTGATGGAAAATTTAGCAGATGGCATTACTAATATAACAGCTGTTTTAAATCCTGAAATGATTATTTTAGGTGGTGGCATAATGGCACAAAGTGAATATTTGAGACCATTGATAGATAATGCCTTAAAACAAAGATTAGTAGAAGATGTATATACCCATACAAAAGTGGATTTTGCCAAATTGGAAAATGATGCTGGAATGTTAGGTGCATTATACAATTTATTACATCAAACAATGTGATTTGGAGAGAATATTATGAAGATCTTACATCAATTAGATAGACCAAATTTCAAAGCATCAAAATCTGATAAAATCTTAATAAGATATATAAAAGAACATGCAGAAGAATTTTGTACAACACCTATAGCTTCTTTGGCAATAAATTGTGGAGTTAGTGAAGCAACGATTACACGTTTTGTGAGAAAAATGGGATTTGCAAGTCTTCAATTATTTAAACTTACATTGACTGAAGAAATGGTTAATAATAAACAACGAACTATAATCAGCAAAGATATTACTTGTGATGAAAGTATTATCATAACAGCAAATAAATTATTAGCCAATAATATAGCAACTTTAGAACAAACAGTAAGTGATTTAAATGAAGATATTTTATTGAAAAGTGTAAATATGCTAAAAAAAGCTGAACGTATATTTTTTATAGGTTTAGGAAATTCAGGATTTATAGCTGATGATTCAGCTTATAAATTTATGCGTATTGGATTTAATGCAAGAGGCATAGATAATAGCCATCTTATAATGCTTCATATGGCACTTTTACATGAAAATGATGTTGTAGTTGTTATTTCTCATTCAGGTGAATCTTTTGAAATTATAAAAGCTGTTGAACTTGCTAAAAGAAATGGTACAAAATTAATCGTAATAACATCAAATAGAGATACTATTTTAAAAGAATATGCTGATGCTTGTATTTTTTATGAAACAAGAGAATCTATATTAGAAACTGGCTCAATTACCACAAAATTAACGCAAATTTTTATCATTGATTTATTATATACTCAGATTGTTAAGGATACTATGGACTTAGCTTCTGCATTTAAACAAAGAACAACAGAAGCAATCAATATTTTAAGATTAGATAATAAAAAATAAAAATTAAAGAAAAATAAGGAAGGTATATGTAATGCGTATAATAGTTACAGATTCTTATGAAGAAATGAGCAAAGTAGCAGCAAGAATAGTAGCAGGTCAGTTATATTTAAAACCAAATAGCGTACTTGGTCTTGCAACAGGTTCTACACCAGAAGGTATGTATGCAAACTTAGTAAAAGTTCATCAAAGTGTAGGTCTAGATTTTTCAGAAGTAATTAGCTTTAACTTAGATGAATATATTGGATTAGACAAAGAAAATGAACAAAGCTATTACTATTTTATGCATAAACATTTATTTGACCATGTAAATATCAAACCAGAAAATATTCATATACCAAATGGAAATCCTGAAAACTTAGAAGAAGAATGTAAAAAATATGATAAATTAATCGAAGCAAAAGGCGGTATAGACCTTCAAGTTTTAGGTATAGGGCAAAATGCTCATATTGGCTTTAATGAACCAGATATCAAATTTGAAGCAACTACTCATAAAGTAAAATTAGATGAAGAAACAATCAAAGCAAATTCAAGATTCTTTGAAAATGAAGAAGATGTACCTAAATATGCAATCAGCATGGGTATTAAAACTATCATGCTCGCTAAAAAAATCATTTTACTTGCTAGTGGTAAAAATAAAGCAGAAGCAATTTACAAAGCAGTATATGGTAGCGTAAGACCAGATGCACCAGCTTCTATTTTACAATTACATCAAGATGTGGTTGTAATCGTAGATAAAGATGCAGCTTCTTTATTGCCAGAAAAAGATAAAAAGGTTTTTGTAAAATAAAATAAAAATCAAGAGCAACCTTCAAGAATTTATAAGTTTTTATATTATTGAAGGTTGTTTTTTTATTATGCAATTATAAATAAAATATATGAACAATTATTTTAAGTATAGATATTTACTATTTTATAAAAAAGTGTATAATAATAATTAAATAAATTAATTATTAATTTTTTAACTAGTAATAAAAACAATTAAATATAAAAATCAAGTTGAAATAATGGTATTTTAGCTATTATTTTAAGGCGATTTAATATTATATTTTATATTGCAATAAAAAACCGAGGAGGTTATTTTGAGTGAACATTCACGAATATCAGGCTAAACAAATTTTTAGAGAATTTGGTGTTGCAGTGCCAAATGGTGTACCTGCTTTTTCCGTTGATGAAGCTGTTGCAGGTGCAAAAGAAAAATTAGAAGGTCCAGTATATGTTGTAAAAGCACAGATTCACGCTGGTGGTCGCGGTAAAGCTGGCGGTGTAAAACTCGCTAAGTCTTTAGACGAAGTGCAAACTTATGCAAATGAAATTTTGGGCAAAGTTTTAGTAACAAAACAGACAGGCCCAGCAGGTAAAAAAGTAAATCGTCTTTTAATTGAAGAAGGCTGTAAATTTAAAAAAGAATTATATTTAAGTTTCACAGTTGATCGTGTATCTTCTAGAGTTGTTATGATTGGTTCTGAAGAAGGCGGTATGGAAATTGAAGAAGTAGCAGCTAAAACTCCAGAAAAAATCTTCAAAGAATATATTGATCCATTATTAGGGCTTACTTCTTACCAAGCAACTCGCATGGCATTTAAAATGAACTTCACTCCAGCATCTGTACGTAGTGCAGCAGCTTTAATGCAAAATCTTTATAATTTATTCATTGCCAAAGATTGTTCTTTAGCAGAAATCAATCCACTTGTAATCACTGAAGATGATAAAGTAATGGCTCTTGATGCTAAATTGAATTTTGATGATAGTGCATTATTCCGTCATCCAGAAATTCAAGCATTGCGCGATGAAACAGAAGAAGATCATAAAGAACGTGAAGCTGCAGAGCTTGGTCTTAACTATGTAAACTTAGGCGGCGACGTTGCTTGTATGGTAAATGGTGCAGGTCTTGCAATGGCTACTGTTGATATTATTAAATATTACGGTGGAGAACCTGCAAACTTCTTGGATATTGGTGGTCAAAGTTCTCCAGAAGATAATGCTAAAGCATTTAAAATTATGCTTGAAGGTGGTCAAGCAAAAGGTATTTTTGTTAATATTTTCGGTGGTATTAACAGATGTGATAAAGTTGCAGAAGGTATAGTAAAAGCAAGTCAATTAATTGACCTCAATGTTCCAATTGTTGTACGTCTTGAAGGTACTAACGTTGAAGAAGGTCGCGAAATTTTGAAAAATGCAAATGTACCAGGTCTTATCATGGCAGAATCCATGGAACAAGGTGCACAGAAAATCGTAGAATTAGTAAAAAATGCCTGATGCGGGAGGGGAATAGTTCGTGGGAATTTTTATTAATAAAGACACAAAAGTAATTGTACAAGGGGCAACTGGTAAAGTTGCTATGTTCCATACAGCACATATGCTTGAATATGGTACAAATATCGTAGGTGGTGTAACACCAGGAAAAGGCGGTCAAGTTGTAGGCGGTGTGCCAATTTTCAATACAGTAGAAGAAGCTGTTGAAAAAACAGGTGCAAATGCTTCTGTAGTATTCGTACCTGCAAGATTTGCAGCAGATAGTATTTTAGAAGCTATTGATGCCAATCTTGATATAGTAGTATGTGTAACAGAACATATTCCTGTTTTAGATATGGTAAAAGTTCGTCGTGCTTTAGAAGGCAAGAAAACTCGCCTTATCGGTCCAAACTGCCCTGGTATTATGACAACTGATGAATGTAATATTGGTATTATTCCAGGAAAAATTCATCGTAAAGGTCATATCGGTATTGTATCTCGCTCTGGTACATTGACTTATGAAGCAATGGATCAGATGACAAAAGCAGGTCTTGGTCAGACAACTATCGTAGGTATTGGTGGAGACCCTGTAAAAGGAACAGATTTCATTGATGTATTAAAAGCATTTAATGAAGATCCTGAAACAAAAGCTGTTATGATGATTGGTGAAATTGGTGGTAATGCTGAAGAAGATGCTGCTGCATGGATTAAAGCAAATATGAAAAAACCAGTAGCTGCATTCATTAGCGGTCAGCAGGCGCCTCCAGGTAAACGTATGGGTCATGCTGGTGCTATTATTGCAGGTGGCAAAGGCTCTGCAGCAGATAAAATCAAAGCTTTAAATGAAGTAGGTATTGAAGTTGCTAAAACTGTAGCTCATATGGGTGATACTATGGTTGAAACACTTAAAAAAGCTGGTATCTACGAAGAATGTAAAACTTGCTAATTAAAGTGAGTTATAAAAAATGCGAACTTAAATTTAAGTTCGCATTTTTTTATATTATTTAGTTTAATGATGATTTTAGTTAATAAAAAAGCCCTCAGTTAATCTGAGGGCTTTAATTTTAAAATAATTTATTCTTTAGCACTTGCGATAGCTTTTTTTACACTTTCAGCAGAAGCATAGAGTAAATCAAGTTCTTCTTTTGGAAGATGTGGAGCGAAGGAACGAACGATACCATCAGCACAAATCATACGAGGGATACTGAGAGCTACATCACTTAAGCCATATTCTCCTTCTAATACAGCAGACATAGGTAAAATAGTATGTTCATTGTACATAAAGGATTTTGTGAAACGAGCAGCTACCATAGCGATACCAGTGTTTGTATAACCTTTTAAGTTAATGATATCATATGCTCTATTTACGAGTGCTTGTTCAATAGCTTTTTTATCAAGTTTGTCATCAAAATGGAAGTATTCATCAACATGTTCAAGACCAAGACCTGCAACGTTTACTGTGCTCCATGCAGCGAAAGCAGAGTTACCATGTTCACCAAGAACATAACCATGAATATTTTTAGGGTCTATATGATAACGGTCAGCAATGATTCTGCGTAAGCGGAAAGTTTCAAGCATTGTACCAGTACCAATGATTTTTTCACGTGGATAATCAAATTGTGTAGAAACATGGTATGTAGCTACATCAAGAGGATTTGTAATCATGAGGATAAGAGCATCTTTAGTGTATTTAGTGATTTCGGACATAACACTGCTCATGATTTTGCAATTTGTTTTAGATAAGATAAGACGGTCAGCTTTTTCACCAGGTTTAATACTAGGACCAGCAGTAATGATGATTAAGTCAGCATCTTTACAATCAGAGTAATCACCATGGTAAGTTCTGATATTTAAGCTATGAATACAAGATGTAGCATCATTAGCATCAAGAGCTTCACCTTTACATTTATTTTCATTTAAGTCGATAAGTGCAATTTCAGAAGCAAGTTGGAAATCTAAGAGTTTTGTAAGAACAGCAGAACCTACATTACTAGCCCCAACAATGACAACTTTACCTTTAAACATTATAATATACCCCCTAAGTTTTATACTAATTATTATGACCACATAATAACACTTGAAATATTGATTGTCAATTATCTTATCCATAACTTTTATAAATATAAATATAAGTTGTGTTTATTGTAATAAAAGGGAAATATATTAAGATAAATTTAATAAATATAACTATATATAGAAGGAATTATATTAAAATTTAGAAATAATATTTATTTTGAGCTAATCGTATTTAAAGTAGCTTTTTCTTGCCAAATTAATATATGTATTATATATTATAAAGTATTAAAACTAGATAATTAACTTATAATTTGGTAAGAGAAGGGAAGTAGGATAAATGTTTGGAATGTCCATGGATATTGGGATTGACCTTGGAACAGCGAATGTCCTTATTTATATAAAAGGTAAAGGTATTGTTATGCGTGAGCCTTCCGTTGTGGCTATAGATAATGATACTAATCGTATTTTAGCTATTGGTGAAGACGCTCGTCGTATGATTGGACGTACTCCTGGAAATATTGTAGCTATAAGACCACTTAGAGATGGTGTTATCGCTAATTATGAAATTACTGAACAAATGATTAGATATTTTATAGGTAAAGTATCTGGACGTCGTTTTATGTTTAGACCTCGTGTTATGATATGTGTACCTTCTCGTATAACTACAGTAGAAAAAAGAGCTGTTCAAGAAGCTGCAATGCAAGCTGGAGCAAGTCATGCTGAACTCATTGAAGAACCAATGGCAGCTGCTATGGGTGCAGGTCTTGATGTAGCTGAACCAAATGGTTGCATGGTAGTAGATATCGGTGGAGGAACAACTGATGTCGCTGTAATCAGCTTAGGTGGCGTAGTAGTAAGCGATTCACTTCGCATGGCTGGTGATAAATTTGATGATTGCATTATCACTTATATAAAAAATAAACATAATGTAATGATCGGTGAACGCACAGCTGAAACTATTAAAATTGAAGTAGGACAAGCTTTTGCAGGAGCTCGTGATGAAAAAATTGAAATTCGTGGTCGCGATTTGATTACAGGACTTCCAAAAACAATTGAAGTAAAATCTGATGAAGTAAGTGAAGCTTTAGCTGAACCAGTATCTTCCATTGTACAATGTGTAAAACGTGTATTAGAAGATACTCCACCAGAATTATCTTCTGATATTATGGATAGAGGTATTATCATGACTGGTGGCGGTGCTATGCTTTATGGATTAGATAGCTTAATTCAAAAAGAAACTGGCATTACTACTTATTTAGCAGATGATCCATTGACTTGCGTAGCTATTGGTACTGGTAAAGCTCTTGAATATATGGATAAAATTACTAGAATTAGTAAAAAATCAAATGGACATGAACGCAAAATAGAAGAATAAAAAAAGGCTGCTTTAGCAGTCTTTTTTTCTTAGTAAAATAAATTTAATTGATAAAATATATGAGATACAAAAGGAATAAAAAGATGAATTTAAAAAATATATTTATAGTTATGATGGTGGGAATATGTTTATTCCAATTACCTGTCGCAAATGCAAAGAATAATTCAGACAAGAATATACAAACTAAAATAACTACAGAAAAAATAGAAAAATCTATGATAAATTCTATTCGTTTTAGTAAAGCATCAGATAAAGTTAGAGTTGTTTTTGATATAAATCCTGATACAAAATATGATGTAAAACAACAGCCAAATGGCGATATAATGGTAGATTTTTCTGAACCTATAAATAAACAATATTTAAGTGGTATCAATGTAAATGATGATACAGTTCCTTTTTTAGAAGTATATAGTGATGACAAAACAAGTTGTGTTGTTATAAAAGTAGCAGATAATAGCGCATTTGATATGGGAGAATTAAATAATCCTCGAAGATTGTATATAGATGTGCAAAAAGATTATGAGTATAGCATTACTAAAGAATTAGAGCCAGGATTAACACAAATTTCTTATTACAGCAAAAAATCAGGTGTAAAACAACATGCTCAGTTAGTAGAAGTTAGTCCTAAATATTTTAAATTTGTACCTGTTTTAGGTGGCGGAGATAAGATGGCAAAAAATACAGTTTCTGCTATGTCTGATTATGTAAATGCAGCAGTAGCGGAAAATGCTTCTTATTTTGGTTCTGGTAAGGAATTATATGGTGTAACTAAAATTGCAGGAGATTTAGTTTCTTCTATGTATTTGACACGCACTGGATTTGGTGTATTAGCAGATGGAACACCTTATATTGGTGACGTAAGTTATAGTGGTATTGTGCAAAGTAAAAATGGAGATGTATACGTTTCTGGTTTAAACGGCACAAGAACAAGTGATAGTGTAATGTTATATAATCAATATTATGGAAAATCCACAGGTACAGATAATAGTGGTATTGAATATGTAGTAAAAGATAATAAAATTGTAAAAATAAACAGTGGCAATAGCCTTTTAAGACCTGGTGAAATTGTTGTATCCGCAACAGGTAATGGGAAAAATATATTATCAGGTTTAAATGTAGGCGATGATTTAGTAGTAAATCAGATTTTAAATACTCCATGGGATAGCGCTACAGATATTTTAGGCGTAGGGCCTCGTTTAGTAAAAAATGGTCAAGTTGATATAACTTCATCTATAGAACAGATTGGTTCAGATGTTACAGGGGCTAGAGCGCCTAGAACAGCAGTGGGTATCTTAAAAAATGGAAATGTATTATTTGCCGTTTTAGATGGTAGACAAGCTCATAGTAAAGGTATGATGCTGGATGAATTTGCTAGATTTTTAATCGGTATGGAAGTTGTTGATGCTGTTAATTTTGATGGTGGCGGTTCATCTGAATTGGTTATCGGTGGAAAAATAGTAAATTCTCCATCAGATGGAATGGAAAGACCTGTAGCAACAGCACTTACAGCTGTACGCCGTTAGCTTGTTAAGAATACAAGGATATGGTATTATCAAATTAGAATAATTTTATTTTAAAACGAATTTAATGGGAAAAATAAAAGACTTATCAAAGGAAGTGATTGAGATGAAAAGAAAATATTTAATCTTATCGACTATTATAGCTTTAATATTGTTGACTACAGTAGGATTAGCTATGGGAAATAAACAAGTGGAACAAAAAGCAGTAATTGCAGGGACAGTAAGTTCAACAGTGGCAGAAGGTACTACTGTGAAGATGGGAGATTCTCTAGTGGAAATATCTACACTTACAGGTACTTCAGCAGCTGCTAGAGCAACTGTTAATGGTGTAGTAAAACAGGTTTTAGTAAAAGTTGGTGATAATATAACACCAAATCAGGTAGTAGTATATGTTGAACAGCTAGAATAATAAGAGAAAGAGAATTGGTGTAGTATTAATGATAAAATATTTAGTAACGATATGTTTAATGTTGTTATTGTATACAAATTCTGCATTAGCTATGCCTCCAATAATGACAACGTCAGAATTAAAACCAGGTATGCAAGGTTATGCAGAAACTGTAGTTCAAGGAGCACAGCAAGTTAGTTTCAATGTAGAAATAATAGGTGTAGTCAATAATGGAAAAGGCTCATCAAAACAGATATTAGCGCGTGCATATGGACCGATTATTGAGGAAACAAACGGCGTTATTCATGGCATGAGCGGTAGTCCTGTATATGTTGATGGCAAATTAATTGGTGCAGTTGCTAGAGCTGTCGGTCAAGATGTATTACCATATAAATTTTATATAACACCTATTGAAGAAATGTTAAAGATTTGGACTTTGCCAGACCCTTTAGCTGTGATAAATAAATCTAATATAGAAAAAGTAAAAATACCTTCATTAGAAGAATATGAAAAAAATCAAGATAATTACGATGAAAATATTGATAAAGAAGTAGAAAAATATAAATCAAAACATCTAGCGACACCAGAAGGGCAAGAAGCTGTAAAAGGTAAGGCACAAAAACGCTTAGAAGAAATATTAAGTGGTCTTGATATAGAAACGCAAGAAGATAAAACAGACGTTGATGCTGACATTGTGCAAACAGATAAAATCATAAAAGATTTAGAAGATAATTCTAAAACAGATGTTAATGCTGATAAATTAGAAGAACATATATCTTTGACTGATTTTATTTTGAAAAGCTTAGAAAAACAAAATAAAGCTCAAGCAAGTAGTTTTAATAATACTTCGATGATGCCGATTTATGTTTCAGGTTTTAATGATAATGCCTTAAATTTTTTAGCAAATAATTTAAAATATAAGAATATGACACCGTATAATACAGGGGAATTTATCAGCGCTCCTATAGGAAATAAAGATAGTGATATCAAGCAAAATGCAACGTTGAAAGCTGGCGATCCTGTAGGCGTAGTTATGGCTTATGGTGATTTTTCTGCTGGGGGAACAGGTACAGTAACAGCTGTTGAAGGCAATAAAATATTGGGATTTGGTCATGCAATGACTTACAAGGGAAATGTAAATTATTTTATGACTGAAGCTGATATTATAGGCTCAGCAGGTGGTATCTTAAATGGCGTGAAGGTAAGTTCTTTCGGAAAAATTATCGGTAGAGTTAATCAAGACCGTTTCAGTGGTGTAGGTGGAATTTTAAATGAATATCCATCTTCTATTCCTGTAAGGGTTAAAGTAAAAGATAGAAATTTAGGCAAAGAAGAAACCTTTGTATCCAAAATTGCATATGATGAAGATATTTTGCCAACTTTGGCATCAAGTATTGTATATGCTTCCATGGATAGAACGGCAGATAGAGCAAGTTATGGTACATCAAAAATAAAATTTACCATAATGACAGATGAAGTTCCTGAAGGAAAATTTGAGCGAGAAAATATGTTTTATGATCCTAAAGATGTCGGTCAATTTACTGTGGGAGAATTGACACAAGCATTGTATTTCTTATGCACAAATATGGATAAACCTTCTAATATTTTAGATGTAAAAGTAGATGTAGATTTTACTTCTAGTAGAAAAACAGCTTCTATTGTCAGCGCTATTCCAGATAAAGAAGAAGCTAAACCAGGTGAATTAGTTAATTTTAATGTGACATTAAAACCATATCGTCGAGAAAATGTGACAGTAACTATACCATACACCATTCCTAAAACTCAAAAAGAAGGTCAAATGTTTTTAGAAGTAAAAGGTGGTGGCTTTGTACAATTAGGACAAGTTTTACAAAGTGGATTAGTTGTAACACCGCAAGATATAGCTCAATTATCTACAGTTGACCGTTTGAATGAAATAAAAAATTTGAATAAAAATAATGAGATAGTTATTTCACCAACAATTGATGTAGAAAGCGAAAAAGATCAAGATAAAGCGATAAAAGAAGCTATAAAATTATCTGAAGAAATTGGTAAAATGAGTAAAAAAGAACGAGAAGAGTTCAATAAAAATCGTGAAAGTAAAATATCTACAGATTATGTAATCGATAATTTTATCCAAACGAGTATAAATATTAAAAAATGATTAAAAGCTTAAAAAAAAGTAAATAACTATTTACTATTTTTAAATTCATTGCTAAAATCGAATAGTGAGAAAATATCCGTGAGTCTTTCTCACGGATATTTTTTTCGATAAAGTTAATAGCTATAAAGTTGAGGATTTATAAAATGATAATAAGATTTTTTGAAAAAATAGGGAGATTTGTTATTGGTCATTTAGAAACTTTAGGGCAATTTACTATTTTAATAGGCAATACGATTGCACAATTAAGATATCCTCCGAGAATGCGACATGTCTTTCAGCAAATGTCACATTTAGGTGTAGATACATTGCCGATCATAACGCTTACGATGTTATTTACGGGTATGGTAATAACATTGCAGACTGCTACAGAATTTATTCGTTTAGGGGCACAATCTACAGTAGGTGGTATAGTAACTATTGCTGTAGGACGTGAACTTGGGCCAGTTTTAGCAGGTGTTGTAACAGCCGGTAGAGTTGGTGCAGCTATAACAGCTGAAATCAGTACAATGAAGGTAACGGAACAAATTGATGCTTTAAAAGTTATGGCTACTAATCCAATTGGTTATTTAGTAGTACCTCGATTGATAGCTTGTATGTTTATGTTGCCTATTTTAGTAGTTTTTGGCGATGTCATTGGTTCTATTGGTGGTTGGATGGTAGCAGAATATTATGATATTAATATTTATATGTATTTACATTCGATAGATACTTTTGTAGATGTTCATGATATAACAGGTGGTTTATTAAAATCCATTGTATTTGGTGCAATTATCGCTATTGTAGGTTGTTATTATGGTTTAAATGCTCAAAATGGTGCAGAAGGTGTAGGTAAAGCAACGACTCGTTCTGTCGTAATTTCAATTATTGTTATATTCTTTAGTAATTGTTTATTATCTATGTTGCTTTATCGTTGAGGTGGTATAATGATAAAAGTAGTCAACATATATAAATCTTTTAAGGATAGATTGATTTTAAACAATATTAATTTTGAAGTTAATAAAGGTGAAACCTTAGTTATAATTGGCGGTAGCGGTTCAGGTAAATCGACTTTATTGAAATTATTAATAGGGCTGTTACGACCTGAGCAAGGACAAATTTTCATTGATGGCAAAGAAATATCAAAATTGAAAGAAGAAGAACTAGATAAAGTACGTTTAAATATGGGAATGGTTTTCCAATATTCTGCGTTATTTGATTCAATGAGTGTAGGCGATAATGTAGGTTTTGGTTTACAAGAGCATAGCAAATTATCTGCCAAGGAAATCAAAGAAATTGTAGAAGAAAAATTAAATTTAGTAGGTTTATCTGGTTTTGCAAATTACATGCCGAATGAATTATCTGGTGGTATGAAAAAACGTGTTAGTTTAGCTAGGGCAATTGCTTTTGAGCCAAAAATTTTATTGTATGATGAGCCAAGTTCGGGTTTAGACCCTGTAACTTCTGCTAAGATTGATGAGCTTATTGTACAGATGCAAAAATTATTAGGTGTTACTTCTATAGTGGTAACACATGATATGAAAAGTGCTTTTTATATTGCAGATAGAATTGCTATGTTGTATCAAGGTGAGATGATAGCAATTGGCACTCCAGATGAAATAAGAAATTCCACAGATAGTAGAGTTTTAGAATTTATAAATGTTAGCCAAATAAGAAAGAGGTGAAAAAATGTCCAATGAAGCAAAAGTAGGGATTTTTACGACAATCGGCTTAGCCTTATTAATTGGTATTATAGTTTATTTAAGTGGCTTTAGTTTTGGCAAAGAAAAAGACTATACTTTTGATATCACTTTTAATCAAGTTACAGGATTAAAGATAGGTGCTGGTGTTAGTTATGCCGGTATCGATGCTGGGCGAGTATCAGCGATTGAAGCTTATAAAGATAAGGCAAGAGTTACTGTTGTCATAAAAGGAAATATGCAGATTGCAAAAGACTCATTATTTACCATCAGTAGTGATGGTTTAATGGGTGAAAAATTTATCAGTATCATGCCACCACAACATCCATCTGGTGAGTATCTAGTAGGTGGAGAAGAAGTACATGGTGTTGATGAAAAAGGATTAGATTATTTATTGGTTCAAGCTAGTGTGACTTTAGATGATGTAAGAGGTTTGATAAAAAGTATGAATGACATTTTAGGTAATCAAGATGTACAGAAATCTTTAATTCAAACAGCAGTAAATCTTAAAGATTTAACTGGAAATATGAATCAATTAATGCAAGTGATGTCTACATTAGCAGTTAATAATCAGCAAGACATTGATAATATGATTAAAAATTTATCTGCAATGACAGCTAGTATGGCTAAGGCTGCAGATGAAATTGAAATCATGATAAATGATTTTGCTGGTGATGGCGAAACTGCTAATAATATGAAAGTTGCTATTGCTAATTTATCAGCAACTAGTGAAAGTGTAAAAAAAATGGCAACTAATATGGAAACTGTAGTTGCAGACCCACAGACAGCACAAAGCTTGAAAAACATAATCAGCAACGCAGATAATATATCACAGCGTGCAGATAATATGATGAGTAAAGTGTCTTCTATTGAAGTTAAGCCAGGTGTAGAAGCATTGTATAGTGGTGGGCAATCTGAATGGATGGTAAATGCTGATGTAAAAGTTTATACAGATCCAAATTCTTTTTTGCTAATAGGCGCCGATGATATTGGCGGTGATGATAGTGGTACTAATCTACAGATAGGAACAGGTAATGGCATTTTTACAGGTAGAGGTGGATTAGTTGATGATAAAGTCGGCGTGGGTGTTGACTTAAAAGCAGGAGAAAAAGGAAAAATTTCTGTAGATGCTTATGATCCTAATGATTTAAGAGTTAAATTAAAAGGTCAATATGAAGTGGCGCAAGACACATATTTAATAGGTCAGATAAAAGATATTAATGATTCAGATGAAAGAGCCGCTTATGTAGGCTTAAGACATGAATTTTAATTTGGGAGGATTTGAAAATGAATAAAAAGTCTTTAAATAAAACAATAACAGCAGTGTTATTAAGTGGCTCATTATTTTTAGGTGGTAGTAATTTAGCTTTTGCACAAGATACTGTAGATTTAACTTTAGATAATACAGTAGAATTAGCATTGGAAAATAATAGAACTATAAAACAGTCTGTATATGATACAGATTCAGCTCGTTGGGCATTGAGTGAAGCAAAAGGTCAAAAAGGCTTTTCTATCAATTGGCAAACAGTAGCAGCTGCTGCTAGTGGCGAAACATATGATTTACAAAATAGAGATTCTACTTATCAAAATGTGGTAGAAGCTTCTATTCCATTATATACAGGTGGACAATTAGAAAATAATATTAAAAGTAAAGAAATCGGTGTAGATATTAGCGATTTAACTTTGGAAAATACAAAACAACAGATTAAATATGATACAACAAAAGGCTATTATAATATTTTACAGTGCCGTAATTTAGTAGGTGTAAATCAGGAAACTGTAGATCAATTGCAAGCACATTTAGATACAGTTAATGCTAAATATGCTGCAGGTACAGTAGCTAAATCTGATGTATTGCGTTCTCAAGTAGAACTAGCAGATGCTAAACAAAATCTTGTAAATGCAGAAAATAATTATGATTTATCGATTTCTTCTTTGAATAATTTAATTGGTTTACCTATAGATACTAAAATTAATATTCAAGATGAATTAAAATATACAAAATATGATTTAAGCTTAGCTGAATGCATGGATTTAGCAATGACAAATCGTCCAGATGGTGTTGCAGCAGCTAAGTCTATTGAACAAGCTAAAGCAAGTGTAAAAGCAGCTCAAGCTGGTAATCTACCACAACTTTCTGCTTATGCAAGTTATACTATTGATGGCGATGATGCTTTTAATAATGATGCAGCAGAAAAATCAGAAGTTGGTGTTAAAGCTAGTTGGAACCTTTTTGATAACAATGTAACTAAAGCACAGGTAAGACAAGCAGAAGCAGCTTTAGCTAAAGCTCAAGAAAATGCTCAATATGTAAATGAAGGCATTCAATTAGAAGTACATCAAGCATATTTGAATTTACTTTCTGCTGAAAAAAATATTCAAACAACAAGTGTAGCAGTAAATCAAGCAAGTGAAGATTATACTATCGCACAAGTTCGTTATACTGCAGGTGTAGGTACTAATATCGATGTTATGGATGCAGCAGTTGCTTTGACTACAGCAAAAACAAATTATGTACAAGCTCTTTATGATTACAATGTAAGTAAAGCTCAGTTAGATAAAGCAATGGGTCTTCCTGTTGACTTAGATGTTCAAGCAGTAGCAGCAAAAACATATTAAGATATTTTCTCTATAATAAATTCATGCTATACTAAAAACAGAATAAACTATTTAAACGGGAACTAAAATAGTTCCCGTTTCTTAGTATAGAGATTATTTAACTATTTAATATAGAGGTGAGTTAGATGCAAAAAAAGTCTAAAATTATTGTAGGAGCTAGTATATTTATAATATTTTGTATAAGTTTAATGACTTTTTTATGGATAAACTCTCAATCTTTCAAACAAGAAACGGCTAATTTAATATCTAAACAAGTAGAAAATATCTTAGGTACAAAAATAAATATAAATTCGTTATATATTGTGTCTACAAATTCAGCAGCTATAGATGATGTAGAAATTTATGATAAAGAAAATGAATTAATAGCAAAAGCAGATAAGGTAGTATTTACTATAGATTTTTGGCAGATTTTGAGACAATCTCCATTAGCTGGATTAAGTGAAGTAGATGTTATCAATCCTGAGGTTAATATTATTCAGCGTAGTGATGGTTCATGGAACGTAGAAGATTTAATAGATAAAGATTCAGATACACCTGTTGATTTCAAAGGGATTGTAAAAGTTGAAAATGGACAATCTAAATTGCGTTTTGAAGGAAAGCAATTATCTATAGATAAAATTAATTTAGAAGCAGATTGTGCAGATTTAACAGCTATAAATCTTGATGGTAATTTAAATCATGAAGATGCTTTAGTAGAATTTGATGGTGTTGTAGGTGAAGTAATCAAAACTAATTTAGAAATAAGAGCACAAGATTTAGATATTTTGAAATACTTACCATTTATACCAGAAGAGTATTTAGCTAATGTTAATGTAAAACAAGGCTTTATAAATAAAGCAAATATAACAATTAGTGGTAATTTAGAAAATCAATATACTTTAGATGGTTCTGTTAGTTTTGTAGATGGTGCATGTGAAGTTTTAGGTCAAAATGTAGAAGATATACGAGGTATTATTTTATTAAATAATAAGGATATACAATTATTTGTAAGTGGAAGTGCTCAAGGACAAAAAGTAGCTGTTCATGGAAATATTGAAGATTATATGAGTGAACCGCGTTTGCGATTAATTGCAGAAAGTAAAAGTTTTAGACCTGAATTATTTATTGAAGGTATACCATTTAATGGCGAAGTTTCGTTTGTAAGTGCTATTTATGGTACTTTAGATGATATACGTATTGGTGCTCAAGTTAATTCTAAATTAGGATATATATATGATTATCCTATAGAAGATATAAATATTCAGGCTAGATATAGAGATAATAAAGTATTCATTGATGATTTTAGAGCAGATTTTGCTAATGGTTGGATTTGGGCATCTGGTCAATGTGATTTAGCTGATTTATCATATAAAGGTTCATTTAGAGCATCTAATATAGATATATCTATTTTTAATAATTATTTACCACAAGTAATTACAGGTAATGCTATTATTCGTGGCGATTTTAAAGGTCAAGGTGTAGAATTTGAAAACTTAGATCTCAGTGGTCGTCTAGAGGTAAATAATGGAAGTTATGATAATATACCAGTAGAAAAACTAGAAGCCTCTTTTTATAAAGAAAAAGATTTACTTCAAATTGATGCTTTAACGGCTAGTTTTGCTAATGGAGGAAAATTGGCAGCTAAAGGTGGTCTGCAAAATGATAATATAAATGCAGATTTTTATGCTTCAAATGTAGATATGTCTTTAGTTAAAAATTATTTACTAGATATGGACATTTCTGGAGATGCTAATTTTAGTGGTAGATTGTCTGGTTATTTAGATAATCCTGTATTGCGAATTGATTTAATGGCAAAAGATGGCTCGATATTAAATCAACCATTTGATTCATTATTAGTAAATGCGGTGGGGAATTTAGACGGTATGCGTGTAGATAGATGTCAGTTTATCAATGATGGTGAAATTACGCATGAAGCCACTGGATTATTAGGTTTTAAAGGCAAACAATTTATTGATATGGTAGTGCAGACAAAACAAGCACGCGTAGAAAATTTAATGCAAGTTGTTATGCCAGAATTTAAAGTAACAGGAAATGTAGATAATAGTATACATCTAACAGGTAATTTACAAGATATAAAAGCTACAGGTAATCTGCATTTTTATGAAGGTAGTTTATATGGTATTTTAATTACGCAAGTAGATGGGACATATGAATATAATGATGGTGATATAGTCTTAAAAGATTTTGTAATAACATCACCATTTATTAAAGCCACTTTGTCTGGTAGTTTAGATAAAAATAAAGAAATGAATTTTAAATTTAAAGCAGACGAAATCTTAATTGATAAATTACAAGTAGATTTGCCATATCCAGTATCAGGAAAAGCAAGCTTTGATGGTGTTTTAACTGGTAAAGTGGGTGCTTTAAATTTTGATGGTATCTTGCAGGCAGACGATATTGTCTTAAATGGTGAAAATATAGATGATATTTATGGTCATTTAAAATTAGCTAATAGAATTTTAAGTTTAGAGCAATTTAAATTTAAACAAAATAATGGTGAATTTGATTTCAATGGAGCAGTAAATTTAAATACTAAGCAAGTTGAAGGAAAAGCGATTATTGTTCAAGCTGATATCAATGCAGCAATGTCCATGGCTAATTTAAAAAATAATTTATTAAATGGTCGTTTTGACGGTATAGCACAATTAAATGGTACTTATGAAAATCCACATGTTGATTTGAATGGTACGATGATAGATGGTACGTTAAAAGATTATCCATTACAAAATATTCAAATTGATGCTGAATTGGATAATAAAGTCGTGAAAATAGATAAATTCTATGCTGAACAAGGTGCAGGTAAAGTGGCGGCTCAAGGCAGTATAGATTTAGAAAATGGCCCTATAGATGCACGAATATCAGCTAGTAATATGGATGTAAATCTATTAACTCATTTATGTGATATGAATATAAATATAAATGGTGTTATGAACGGTGATATTCAAGTTGGCGGTACAATTGATGAGCCGACAGCAGATATTTCTATTTATACGCAAGGTGATGGTACTCAGTTTGATAATGCTTATGCATTAGCAAATTTAAAAAATGGTGTAATCTATATAAATCAGATGGCCGCGAATAAAGGTCAATGTGCAATAAAAGCAGAAGGCAGTATACCGATAGCAGCTTTAGAAATGGATAAAAGAAATGAGCAAAATATAAATCAACAGATGAACTTAAAGGTTTATTTGGAAAATACAGATTTGAATATATTGCCATCGTTAACACCATTTGTTGAATGGTCTATGGGTAATGTTCAAGGTGATTTAAATATTACAGGAACAGTACAAAAACCTAATTTTAAAGGAAATATATCTACAGTAGATAGTGCTATTAAATTTAAATATATAGATAGTCCATTAGAAAATATAAATGTAGATATAGATTTTGACCAAGATTTAATGACCGTTAAGCGTTTCACAGGTAAAATGGGAGAAGGAGATTATAATTTAGTAGGAACGGCACATCTCACAAGTCAAGGTATTACAGGTTACAGCTTTAATCTTGATTTAAATAATTTAGATATTGTGTCAGATTATTATACAGGTCATTTAGTGGGCAATTTACAATTAATCGAAGAAGAATTCCGTGGTAGAAGATTGCCAAAATTGATAACTAATCTTGACTTTAATAATATCGAAGTTTCTATGCCACCGCTTCCAGAAACAACAGATACACCGCTTCCTGAAATGCTATTAGATATAAATGTTACCTTAGGTGACAATGTACATGCTTATGATGCCTTATTATATGATTTGTATATAAAAGGTGCTTTTAACATAAAAGGAACAACTATTCATCCAAAATCTTCAGGTAGTTTAACTGTTGATAAAGGAACAATTAATGTTTTGAAAAATATCTTTAAGATTGAAGTAGGTAATATAGTATTTAATCAAGTAGATTCGTTCTTCCCAAGTATAGATTTTCTAGCTGTGACTAGACTTGATAGAACAAAAATATTTGCAAGCCTACAAGGTCCTTTAGATAAGCAATTAGAACCGAGATTGTTTTCTGAACCAGCAATGAATGATGCAGAAATAATAAAATTATTGGCATTTAGAACAGATTATAAAGAAGGCAGTTCTGGAGAAATAACAGAAGATGATTTACTATCCTTAGCATCTGTGGGATTACAGATGAGTTTCTTAAATGAAATTGAGGGTACATTAAGAAATGTATTGAATTTGGATGAATTTAGAATTTCTCGAGATAGCTTATCTGATAGTGCTAAAAAACGCTTTGATACAGATAATGGCGATGTGTATAGTGTTCAAATTGGAAAATATTTGTCAGATAAGGTTATGCTTCGTTATACAAAAGGCATAAATTATGATTTAAATAGGGTGGGCTTACAATATTATATGAATAATAATGTAGGTATTATCACAGAAGTAGAAGATGATGGTGTATATAATATAAAATTAGAAATGCAGTGGAAATTTTAATTTATTTTTAAGATGAATTTGTTATGATACTCATATTTTCTTGAGTATCATAACTTTTTTCATATGAAAGATATTATTTTTAATATAGTTGTGATAAAATTACAGTATTGGTGAGTTTTGCCAAATTAAGGAGGTTTTTTGTTTGAAACAGAAAAATTATAAATTATTAGTCTGCGCGTTAGCTATGGCTAATATCAGTGCCTTTAGTATAAATAATTGTTTTGCAAATGTTGCAGATAATAATGTACATGAAAATATTGTATCTGCTGAAAACTTAACTGAAGAAGAAGTAGCAGCAAAAATTGATGAAACAATGCAAGATGTATCTGCAGACAATGAGGCTGCAAAAGAAGACAAAGAAATTGTTATCAATAATGACAAAAAAAATAAAGTGGATAAAGTCCAAGATCCTGAAGCTATTGCTAAAATGAATACTTGGAAAGAACAAAGACCAACAGAAGAAACTATTAAAAATAATAATAGTGCATATACAGATATGACAGTAGTCAGTGTAGATGTTGTGGGAAATGAAAAAATAGCTAAAGAAGATATCTTAAATGTTTTAACTGTAAAAGCTGGAGATAAATTCAATATAAAAAATATAGAACAAGATAGGAATAATATTTATAATACAGGCTATTTTTATGATAATTATCCTTCTTATGAAGTTGTCCCTGAAGGTGTAAAAATAACTTATCATGTAATGGAAAATCCTGTGTTAAATTCTGTAGAGATTTTAGGAAATCAAGTTTATTCTACAGATAAAATTGAAGATATGTTAACTGTAAAAAAAGGCGAAATTTTAAATATTCGTCAATTGAATACAGATTTAGCAAATATTGAAGCTAGCTATCGCCAAGATGGATATATTTTGGCAAAATTAAGAGATATATCTATTGATGAAAGTGGTAATTTAACTTTAACTTTTAATGAAGGTATTCTTGAAGGTTATGTAGTAAAAGGTAATGATAAAACAAAAGATTATGTTATTACTCGTGAAATGCGTATAAAACCAGGCGAAGTATTTGATGCTAAGAAAGCACGTCGTAGTATGCAACGTGTATATAATTTAGGATTTTTTGAAGATGTTAGTGTAAAAATTTTACCAGGTAAAGAAGATCCAAATAATATCATCATGGAATTGACTGTTATTGAAAAACGTACAGGTTCTTTTGGTATTGGTGCTGGTTACAGTAGCGAAGATGGTCTTTTAGGAATGGTAAGTATTGGGGATACTAATTTCAGAGGTACTGGTGATTCTGTAAAAGCTATGTATGAATTTGGCGGCGACGGTGGAGACGATAGCGGATATAGCATTTCTTATACTAAACCATGGCTTGATGAAAAAGAAACTACAGGTACTTTCCGTATTTATGATCGTAAGTTTGAATATGATGATTACGATAATGGCGGTGATCTTATTGAAACTTACGATAAAAAAAATCAAGGGTATGAATTAAATTTTGGTCGTCCAACAGATGAATATACAATGAATTATTTAGGTTTTAAAATAAATAATACAGAATATCGTGGACATGAAGATGGTTTAGACCGTAGTAAAAATACAGAATGGCTTGATAATAACTTTGGGGAAACTAGAAGTATTATAGCTTCTCAGGTTCGTGATACAAGAGATAATATTTTCTATCCAACTGAAGGTACTAGAACTAGTCTATCTGTTGAATATGCTGGCTTAGGTGGAGATTTTGATTATACTAAATTAATGGGTAGTGTACAAAAATATTATAAAGTAGGTCATGCACAAGTTTTAGCATTCCGTGGTAGTGCAGGTTATGCAAATGAAGATTTACCAGAAGCTGCTTTATTTGAAGTAGGGGGTCAAAATTCTGTTCGTGGTTATCGTGATGGACAATTTTCTGGTAATAGAATGTTAATGGGTACAATGGAATATCGTTTCCCATTAATGAATAAAGTACAAGGTGCCTTATTTACAGATGTAGGTGATGCTTGGGGTGGTAAATCTTGGGGTTCATGGAGTTCCATTGAAGAAGATTTAGATTTACATGCTAGTGTAGGTTTAGGACTACAAATGCAAACTCCAATAGGTGCTATGCGCCTTGATTATGGTTGGGGTGAAGATGGCGGAAGACTTCATTTTAATGTAGGTGGAAACTTCTAATAATATTATTATTTTTTTTTAGTAAAGATTAACTGCAGGATTTTTTCTGCAGTTAATTCTTTCCTTGAATAAGAATTTTTAGTTTGTTATAATTAAAGTGTTTTAACTAAGAGGCAAAAGCCTTATAAAGGGAGAAGATAAAGTTGATTAATTTCGAAAAGAAACAAGTAAAAATTATTAGTGTTATTATTGCAGCAGTATTTGTATTTAGTATTGTCGCTCTTGGAGTTTCACAATATCAATCTGGTATGGCAGGAGCATCTTCTTCTAATGTTGGTATTGTAGATTATTCCAAACTTATTGCAGAACATCCAGGAATGCAACCTGCTCGTGAAAAATATGAAGCAGCAGCAAAACAAGTTCAAGAAGATTTCCAAAATCAGGCTGCAAATATGACACCTGAACAGCAGCAACAATTTATAGAACAAAAACAAAAAGAAATGCAAGATAAGCAAAAAGAATTAATCGATCCTATTCGCAATAGCATAGAAGAACAAGTAAAAGCAGTAGCTGATTCTAGAGGTATTAATGTTGTATTAGATAAAAACAATGTATTGTATGGTGGACAGGATATCACTCAAGATGTTTTAACAAAAATTCAAGCTCAGGGTGATGTAACTACAGATAATACTAATAGTTCTGATGCAACTTCTGCTGAAGCTACAGATACAACAAATTCTTCTGGTCAAAATTAATTTTTATGCTTTTAGATGAAATACCGAGCAAATGCAGTGATGCTCGGTATTTTAATAATCTAGATAAATTTGTAGGGAGGTGGCTTTATGGCAAATGAACAAGATAAAGATAATGATATGCAAGAGAACAAAAAGGATAAGAGTAGAAAAAGTGCTATTATTACAGGTGTTATTTGTGTATTATTATGTATTATAGGAGCTTTATATATTTGGCATAAACAAACACAAAAACCTCCAGTGCAATTAGATGTTAATTCAGCAATAGCTACGGTAGATATAGATAAATTGATGTCTAAACATAGTGATTATGCTAAATTAGAAAAATTGCAAGCCGAGAAGATATTGATTTTAATAAAATTAAAATCATATGCATTAAATACAGAACAATTGCAACCACCGCAAGTAAATCCGGCAAGTCAAGTATTTGAACAAGTTGTAGATGAACAAAATAATTTACAAGAAATAAAAGCTAAACAACAATTAAAAGAAGAAACGATAACAAAAGAACATGAAATAAGACAAAGATTATCTATTGAAAAAAATAAAGCAGAAACATTAATAACTGATAAATATACAAACGCTATTTTTAATTGCACTATGAAATTAGATAATGCTGAAAACTTGAGATTGACTCAAGAAGAAAAAGATAATCTATTAACATTATTAGAACAGCTAAAAAAAGAACGCGGAGAAAATGTGGCGCTGATTGAGCAACAATATAATTTAAAAGTTGCTGATGAATTAATGAAGTGGCGAGCACAACGAGAACAAGAATTAGGTATAAATGTTCAAAAGATACATCAAATAGATGTACAAAACTCTTTAGAAAGACAACAAGCTGAACAAAAAAGAGAGGCACAATATCTTCAAGATAGATTGCAGATGCTTCAAGCTAGAAAAAAAGATAGTGAACGATTAATAATATTATTGCATACAAAAGAAAATGAAATAAATTTATTAAAGAGAAGCATATTAAAAGACATTGCTAGTAAGGCTATGAAAATAGCAATTCAAAAACATCTAAAATTAGTTATTGCTGATGTTCCAGCTACATTAGATTTTTTTGGTAATATAAAAATAGATAATTTTGATGATACAGTTTTAAATGGCATGGTAGTTGGTGCTGATGCAATTGATATTACAGACGATGTAATGGCTGAACTTACAAATGAGCAAATGCAAAATAATAATGGTAAATAATATATGGAAAGGCGATAGGGTGTCATGAAAATAAAATTAATGTTAGTAATAGCACTTGTTACATTGATGAGTGTATTTATGTCAGGTTGTGGAAGCGAAACTAAATTAGGTTATTTAGATGCTGAACGAGTTATGAATGAAGCACCACAAATAAAAACAATTAGAGATAATATTGATGCTAAGAATAAAGAAATCGAAGCTAAAGAAACAGATTTAATGAGCAAAAAAGCAACTATGTCTGATGAAGAATTTAAAAAAGCACAGATGGATATTCAACGTCAATATCAAGGCTTAGATATGCAATATAAATCTCAAGTAAAAAATACAATGGATAAGGTACTCGCAGAAGTATCAACAGAAAAAGAATTATCTGCTGTAGTGCCAAAAACATTAGTGCGTTCAAATGGTATGCAAGTTCAAAAACAAGAGTTTGTAGTTCAAGGCGGAATTGATATTACAGACGATGTAATTCAGAAGTTGCAATAAAAAGGGGTAATATTATGAAAAGAACACTAGCAGAGATAGCAAATTTAATAAATGGTAAACTTTGTGGGGATTATGATGAAAATTTAGTCATTACAGGTGCAACAGGAATTGCTTTAGCTGGTCCAAGTGAAATAACTTTTGCTGTAGACCCACATTTAGAGGAAGCTATTGCTTGTAATGCGGCTGCAGTGATTATACAAGAAGATGTAGATGGTTTTTCAAAAACTTGTATAAAAGTAAAAAATCCTCGAGAAGCTTTCAATATTTTATTAAATATTTTTAAACCTGAATTGAAAGTAGAAAAAGTTATTAGCTCTAAGGCACATATAGGTAAAAATGTAAAAATTGGTGAAAATGTAGCTATAATGGATTTTGCCTATATTGATGATAATGCAATTATTGGCGATAATGTGGAAATATATCCAAATGTTTATATTGGTCAATATGCTAGTGTAGATGAAAATACAATTCTTCATTCAGGTGTTAGTGTTCGCGAATATTGCAAAGTAGGAAAAAATGTAATTATTCATGATAATACAGTAATTGGTGCAGATGGATTTGGTTTTATAACTAAAGATGGAAAACATACAAAAGTACCACAAGTAGGTAATGTAGTAATTGAAGATGATGTTGAAATTGGCTGTAATGCAGGAATTGATAGAGCAACAACAGGTTCAACAGTGATTGGCAAAGGAACAAAAGTAGATAACCTTGTTCACATTGGTCATAACTGTGTATTAGGAGAAAATTGTTTAGTTGTAGCACAAACAGGTCTTGCTGGTTCAACAATTGTTGGTCACAATGTTACATTTGCAGGTCAAGTTGGCTCTAAAGGTCATATAAAAGTTGGCAGTAATTCAGTTATGGCAGCACGTACAGGTCTTATTGCAGATGTACCAGAAAATTCATTCTATGCAGGTTTTCCTGCTCGCCCTCATCAAGAATGGCTTAGAATTAAAGCAAATGAATCTCGCTTGCCAGATATGATGAAAAAATTGAAATTAATGGAAAAGCGTTTAAAAGCGTTAGAAGAGAAAAATAATTAAATCGAGTAATTCTTTGATTATTAAAGTAGCCAAGCCCTAATGCTTAGCTACTTTTTTTATAGATTTTATTAGTTTAGAAATGAATTGATATTGCGAAAAAATAAGATAGGAATATAAAGTGAAAGGAGATACAAATGTTATATCATATATTAGTATTTTTAAGTGATATTTGTTGTTTATTACCAGCTAGTGTAGCAAGATTTATAGGTAAGATTTTAGGTGAATTAACATGGATTGTTGTTCCTAAGAAAAGAAAACAAATGGCAATACATAATATTGAGCGTTGTTTAAAAGTATCAACTGATAAAGCTGAGCAAATTGCTAAGAAAAGTTGGACTAGATTTGGACCAATGATCATGGAAGTATTGCGATTTAAAGTTATATGTAAAAATATTGATAAATATGTAACTATAAAAGGTGAAGAAAATATAAAAAAAGCTATGTCCTATGGAAATGGTGGTGTTATTGCCACAGCACATAGTGGAAATTGGGAGATTATAGGAGCAGCACTTACTCATAAAGGAATGAAGATAGCAGGAGTGGCTCAACATCAACGCAATGAAGGTGTAAATAATTTTATAAATTATTGTCGAGCATTTACAGGTATGCATATAACAGATAAATTGGATATCAAAGAAATGATGAAAATGCTTGGACAAAAATATTTTATTGGTCTAATTATGGACCAAGATGGTGGTTCTACAGGGATTATTATGCCATTTTTAGGTTATGAAGCATCTTGTGTGCAAGGTCCAGCGGTGATGAGCAGATTTAAATCGGCACCGATATTACCAG
This sequence comes from Megamonas sp., assembly GCF_986095205.1. Classification (NCBI taxonomy): domain Bacteria; kingdom Bacillati; phylum Bacillota; class Negativicutes; order Selenomonadales; family Selenomonadaceae; genus Megamonas; species Megamonas sp. Next base: position 99,920 of record NZ_CFQVBI010000045.1, read on the forward strand.
CTTTTATTACTGAAGATAAAAAAAGACCAGGACATCATATTTTAACAGTATTAGAACCAGTTTTTACAGCTAAAACAAAAGACAAACAAAAAGATATATATGATATGATGGCAAGTTTAACTAGTTTAGTAGAACAACATATAAGAGATTATCCAGAAGAGTGGTTCTGGCTTCATGATAGATGGAAATATGTTGAAAGAAAGAAAAAAGAAGCAAATAACTTGCAGTAAATAGCGTTGTCTTGTAAAATAATTATATATAATTTTTAGGAGGACGACGATGATAAAGCAAAAAACAATTGCGGTAGATGTTTCATATACTGGAATTGGTCTGCATTCAGGCACAGAGGTTAATATGAAATTGCGTCCTGCTCCAGTAGATACAGGAATTGTATTTATTAGAACGGATTTACCAGAAAAAATACAGATAAAAGCAATAGCAAGTAATGTTACATCTACATTAAGAGCGACAACGATTAGTAATGGAGATGTCAAGATTTTTACAATAGAACATTTAATGTCAGCACTATTTGCTAGTGATATAGATAATTGTTATATTGAAATTGACAGTGAAGAACCACCAGTAACAGATGGTTCAGCAAATGTTTTTTTAGAATTGCTAGAAAAAGCAGGAATAAAAGAACAGGAAAAAGAAGCAGATATAATAACAATTGATAAAGTATATCGCATAGATGATAAAGAAAGATTTATAATGGTATTGCCTTATGATGGTTTTCGTGTGAGCTTTACTTCCATAAATCCGCATCTACTAATTGGTATACAATATCATGATTTTGAATTTACTAGTAAAGATTTATATAAGAAGGAAATAGCTGTAGCACGAACTATTGCTTATGAAAAAGAAGTAGAAGCTTTACGTAAAATGGGATTAGGTTTAGGTGGAAATTTAGATAATGTAATTGTCTACAATGATGAAGGTTGGATGAATAAACTTCGTTTCCCAGATGAATTAGTTCGTCATAAAATTTTAGATGCTATTGGTGATTTGAGATTAGCAGGTAGAATAAAAGGTCATGTAATTGCTGTAAAATCAGGTCATGAATTAAATACAAAGTTAGCAAAGAAAATTCTTGCAGACTTTACTTAAGCAGAAGAGAGGTTATACTATGAGAATTGATATTCCTGAAATTGAAAAAGTTTTACCACATCGTCCCCCATTTTTATTGATCGATCGTATTATTGAATTAGAACCTATGAAATATGCAGTAGGTATAAAAAATATTTCTATAAATGAAGACCAATTTAGAGGACATTTTCCAGGTCATCCAATTATGCCAGGCGTGTTAATTTTAGAAGCAATGGCACAAGTTGGTGGTTTTGCTTTATTATATCCAGCAGAAAACCGCGGTAAATTAGCTTATTTTGGCGGTATGGATAATGTTAAATTTAAAAAACCAGTAGTTCCTGGTGATCAGCTTATTATGAAATCTGAAATTGTGAAAATTCGTGGCGATTTTGGTAAAGTTCATTGTGAAGGTTTTGTTGATGATAAATTAGTAGCTCAAGGTGACTTTACTTTTGCTTTACAAAAACCAGAAAACTTATAAAATGATTAATTAAGGTGTAAAGAGCCAATTAATTGGCTCTTTTACTATGATGGAATTTCACCAAGTGGTGTAGTTTTTAAGGAGTGAATACAAATGGAGGCAGAAAGCAAAATACATCCATTAGCAATAGTTCATGAAAATGCCAAAATCGGAAAAAATGTAGAAATTGGTCCATTTGCAGTTATTGGCGAAAATGTAGAAATCGGTGATGGTACAAGAATTGAACCACATGCGGTTATTACTGGTTGGACAAAAATTGGCAAAGATTGCGTGATTTTTCCAGGAGCATCTATTGGTGCAGAACCACAGGATTTAAAATTTGTGGGCGAAAAATCTTATGTATATATTGGCGATAGGACTAAAGTTCGTGAATATGCTACAATTCATAGAGCTTGTGGAGCTGAAGAAGAAACTCGTATTGGCAATGATTGTTTATTAATGGCTTATACGCATGTAGCACATAATGCAATTATTGGTAATAATGTTATTATGGCAAATAATGCATCTGTTGCAGGGCATGTTATTGTAGAAGATAGAGCTGTTCTTGGTGGTTTTGCCGGTGTTCATCAATTTGTAAAAATTGGTAGAAATGCAATGGTTGGAGGCTTTTCCAAATTAGTACAAGATGTTGTGCCATATACAATTGTAGATGGTAGACCTGCAAATGTTTGTGGTTTAAATAGTGTAGGTATAGCTCGTGCAGGAATTTCTGTATCTTCAAGAAAAGCTATTAAACAAGCATATAAAATTTTGTACCGTTCAGGACTAAAATTAGCACAAGCAATATCTGTAATTGAACAAGAAGTTGATTCTTGTGCTGAAGTGGAACATTTTTTACGATTCTTAAGAAATGCTGATCGTGGTATTTGCAGAGAAAACCATGAAGGTAATAATTAAAGTGGGGATTTTAGTATGAAATCAATAGGTTTATTATCTGGGATAGGTAGATTACCAGTTGAAGTAGCAAAAGCAGCAAGAGCTATGGGAATAGACGTTTATGCTGTAGGATTAGTTGATGGTGTAGAAGAAGATTTAAAAAATGTAGCAACAGATTTTAAATCCATTAATGTAGCTCAATTAGGTAGTATAATTGATTATTTAAAAGGCAAAGAAGTAACAGATGTTGTCATGATTGGTAAAGTTACTAAGGAAATTTTATTTTCAGGGCAACATGAATTACCTGATGCTAGAATGATAGCTTTGTTATCATCATTAAAAGATAGAAGTGATGATACTATGATGTTGGCATTTGTGGCAGAACTTGCTAAAGAAGGAATTACCACATTTGACCAAACTATGCTTTTGAAAATGATTATGCCTAAAAAAGGTGTATTGACTAAACGTCAACCAACAGAGAGAGAAAATTTAGATATGGAATTCGGTTTCAAAATGGCAAAAGCTCTTGGCGGCTTGGATATTGGTCAGACTGTAGTTGTTAAAGATAAAGCAGTAATGGCTTTAGAAGCTATTGAAGGAACTGATGCATGTATTTTACGTGGCGGAAAACTCGCTTGCGGAAATGCAGTTGTAGCAAAAGTGGCAAAACCAGCTCAAGATAATCGTTTTGATATGCCAGCTGTTGGTGTAAAAACAATTGAATCTATGATAGAAGTAAAAGCTTCTGGCTTAGTAATTGAAGCAGGACGCACTTTAATTGTAGATAGAGAAAAAGTTTTATCACTAGCTGATGAAAATGCTATAACTATTGTGGCAATGTAGTATGGTAGGACGCGGCGATACATTATAAAATGTTATCATCGCGTCTTTTTCTGCTTGATAAAGGCTGGAGGTTTGTATGTATAAAATTATGTTTTCAGCAGGGGAAACTTCTGGTGATATGCATGGAGCAAATTTGGCTAAAGCTTTGAAAAATATCTGTAGTGATATTGAAATGTTTGGCTTTGGTGGTCCACAAATGGAACAAGCTGGAGTAAAGCTTTGTAAAAATATGTTAGATTATAGTGTGATGGGTTTTTGGGAAGTATTAGTTAATTTACGTAAAATGTTTAAATTAAAAGATGCTTTAGTAGCAGAAATGAAAAAACAAAAGCCTGATATTTTAGTCTTAATAGATTATCCAGATTTTAATTGGCGTCTCGCTAAAGAAGCTAAGAAAATGAATATACCTGTATTTTCATATATACCACCTTCAGCTTGGGCATGGCGCAAGGGCAGAGCTAAAGAGATAGCTAAAATTGCTGATAAGATTGTAGCGATTTTTCCTTTTGAATTAGATGTATATAAAAAAGCAGGCGCAGATATTTCATTTGTAGGAAATCCATTGATGGATAATGTAAAGGCTTCAATGAGTCGCGAGATGGCAGCTGAATTTTTTGGCATAGATTTGAAAGAAGATAATATTTTATTATTGCCAGGAAGTAGAAAGCAAGAAATAGCTAATTTATTAGAACCAATGCTTCAAGCTGCGCAGTTAATAAAGAAAGAACGACCAGAAGTAAAGTTTTTTTTACCTGTAGCTACTGGTATTGATAAAAAATATTTAGAAGAAAAGATAAATGAATATGGTTTAACAGTAAAATTATGTGAAACAAAGACATATGATTTGATGAATTGCTGTGATTTTGCTATTGCAACTTCGGGAACAGTTACTTTGGAAGCTGCACTTATGGGACTTCCATCAATTGTTTTATATAAGATGTCTGCTATCACATATCGCATAGCTAAAATTTTTGTGAAGATAAAATATTTTAGTTTGCCAAATATTTTAGTTGATAAACAAGTTTTGCCAGAATTGTTACAAGATGAAGTAAATGGTGAAAATATAGCTCGACTTGCTAGAGATTTATATAAAGATACTGAATCTGCTAAAAAAGTAAAAGAAGAATTATTAATGGTAAAGGAAAAGCTAGGTTCACCAGGAGTGGCTGATAAGACAGCTGAGTTAATATTACAAACAGCTGATAGATTTAAAAATGAGATTAAGGGATAAATGATATGAATGATTATAAGAGATTGATTTTATTTATAAAACCATATTGGAAAAGGCTTTTATTAGCTATTGTTTGTATCATAATGTCAGCAGCAGCAAATTTATATGTACCTTGGATTATAAAGGATATGATTGATAAGGTACTTATGGAAAGAGATATGGTACTGTTAAATTTAATTGCAGTAGGCATAGTGGTAGTATTTTTCTTTAGAGGGATATTCTTCTATGGTCAGTCGTATTTAGTATCATATATAGCACAAAGAGTAATTATTGATGTTCGTGAAATGCTTTATGTGAAATTTCAGAAGTTGCAGTTAGCATATTATGAAAAAAAACAAACAGGAACAATAATGAGCTATATAACTAATGACGTAGCAGCACTTCAAGCAGCATTAGTTGATAGTTTAATAGAATTAGTTACAGAATCATCAATTTTGATAGGTTCTTTAGTTATGATGTTTTATTTGGATTGGAAATTGAGTTTAGTTACGTTGATAGTTGTACCATTGATTGGGCAAGCTATGAAAATTTTTGGTAGAAAGCTCAAAAAAAGTGGTTCACTGATTCAAGAACGTACAGCAGAAATAACATCATTATTACAAGAAACAATTTCTGGCGTTCGTGTAGTAAAATCATTTGCTAGAGAAGAACATGAAATTGAAAGATTTCAAAATCAAAATGATTTAAACTTTAAAGCAAATATGAAAAGTGTACAGCTTAGTTCATTGTTGACGCCAACTGTAGAATTTTTAGCAGCTGTAATTGTAACTGTAATTTTATGGTTTGGTGGTTATCAAGTAGTTAATGGCGCTTTGACAGCTGGGGCACTTATCGCCTTTTTAACTTATGCTGTAAATTTAGCTAATCCTGTAAAACGTATCAGTAGAGTATATGGCACAATTAATAAAGCTATGGCAGCAGCAGAACGTGTATTTGATGTATTAGATACACAGGAAGATTTAAAGGATAAACCTGATGCTAAAGAGCTTCCTAAAATCAGTGGTAAAGTTAAATTTGATCATGTTAGTTTTGGCTATAAAGATGGTGTGAATGTATTACATGATTTATCTTTAACAGCTAATCCAGGTCAAGTAATTGCATTTGTAGGTCCTAGTGGAGCAGGAAAATCTACTATTGCAAATTTAATTCCTAGATTTTATGATGTAACTGAGGGCGCTATAACAATAGATGATATAGATATTCGAGATGTTACTATAAAATCATTGCGTGAACAAATTGGTGTAGTGCCTCAAGAAACAATGTTATTTAGTGGCACAATCAAAGAAAATATTCGCTATGGTAGATTAGATGCAACTGATGAAGAAATCATTGAAGCGGCAAAAGCGGCTAATGCACATAATTTTATCATGAATTTAGCTGATGGCTATGATACGAAAATTGGTGAACGTGGTATAACTTTATCTGGCGGTCAACGTCAACGTATGGCGATTGCTAGAGCTATCTTAAAAAATCCACGTATTTTGATTTTAGATGAAGCAACATCAGCACTTGATACAGAAAGCGAAGAAATTGTTCAAGAGGCATTGGATAAATTGATGGTTGGTCGAACATCATTTGTTATAGCACATCGTCTATCAACAATTATACATGCTGATAAAATTGTTGTTTTAGACAATGGACGTGTACAAGAAATGGGTACACATCAAGAACTTATGCAGACAGGTGGTTTATATAGTCATTTGTATAACATACAATTTAGTAATAAGAAAGCAAAATAGGTGAAGCATATGCAGATTTTATATAATATTGTAGCTATATTGCTTGTTATACTATTGATACCATATTTTATAGTTAGAACTATTCGTGAAAAAGGATTTTTAAAACGCATGATTCAAAGTTTTGGTTTTTTGCCAGAGCATGCCTTAGATAAAGTAGCAGGCAAAAATTGTATTTGGATACATGCCTCTTCTGTGGGAGAAATTGTAGCGACAAGTCCAATTATTAAAGAATTTCGCAGAGAATTTCCCGATACTCCCATATTAGTATCAGTAGTAACTAATACAGGATATACTATGGCTAATCGCATTATCAAAGATGCAGATAGTATAATTTATTTTCCTTTAGATTTGCCATGGCTTCCTGAGCGTTTTATCAAAAAAATTCGTCCTCGTGTATTTTTGCCTGTAGAAACAGAACTTTGGCCGAATTTTTTAAAGGCTACAAGAAAATATAATATACCAGTAATGATGGTAAATGGCAGAATTAGTGATAAATCTGTAAAACGTTATAAATATATGTTTAGTATTTTATCTGATATGATTGGCACAGTAAGAAAATTTGCTATGCAATCAGAGATAGATGCTTCATATATTATTCGTTTAGGTGCAGATGAAAATTTAGTTACTGTTACAGGTAATACGAAATTTGACCAAACATATACTAATGTAGATGAAAAAGAACGTAACAATATGTTAAAAGAATTATGTTTGGATAAAGCAAAAGGAATATTTTTAGCAGGAAGTACGCATAAAGGTGAAGAAGAAGCTGTTTTAAAAGCTTATAGTGAATTAAAAAAACAGCATCCTAATGTTAAATTATTGATTGCACCAAGAAGTATTTTGCGTAAAGATGAAATTGCTAGTATTTGTCATAAACACGGATTTAAGACAAATTTCCGTACTGTACTAAAGGAAAAACCATCATATGAACAAGATGTAGTGATTTTAGATACTATTGGAGAATTAGGTAAAGTCTATAGTGTAGGCGATGTTATCTATGTAGGTGGCAGTTTAATAAAACATGGCGGACATAATATTTTAGAGCCAGCAGCTCATGGAAAGGCGATAATAGTTGGTCCGAATATGTTTAACTTCAAAGATACTCATGTATTATTTAGTAAGCGAAATGCATGTATTACTGTAAAAAATAGCAAAGAATTAACAGAGGCAGTATTAGAGTTATTTAATTGCCCTGAAAAACGTCATCAGATGGAAAGAGAAACTTTGCAGATAATTGAAGATAATCGGGGAGCTTCTCGTCGTTCTGCTGTTATTTTACATGAATTATTAGATGAATACGAAAAAGTAAATCCTGTGCAGGTACGTTCTACAGAAAAAATAGAAAATCTCCAAACTTATTTATACAAATTAGTACATGATAAAAATAAGAAAAGCATACCAGCAAAATTATTTTTAGGTGTATTATATAGTTTTTCTTTGATTTATCGTAGTTTAGTAAATTTCCAATTGAATTTATATAAATGGGGTATTGCTAAACAAGTAAAATTAGATTGTTTTGTCATCAGCATCGGTAATATCACTGTTGGTGGCACAGGAAAAACACCAACTGCTAAACTTTTAGCCAGATATATTCGCGATTTAGGCTATAAAGTAGCAATTTTAAATCGTGGTTATCGTGCAAAATGGAAAGGTGAAGTGGGCATTGTATCTGATGGCAATCAAGTATTTATGTCAGCAGACCAAGCAGGAGATGAAGCTTATCTTTTAGCTAGAAGTTTGCCAGATATTCCAGTTTTAATTGGTACAGATAGAACGATTACAGGAAAATATGCTGTAGATAATTTCAATGTAGATGTGGTAATTTTAGATGACGGTTATCAACATTGGCAATTAAAACGCGACTTAAATATTTTATTAGTTGATGCTATTAATATATTTGGCAATGGTCATATGTTACCACGTGGAACTCTTCGTGAGCCATTAAATCATTTAAATAGAGCAGATGTTTGTCTATTGACAAAAGTAGATCAAGCTAGCAAATCCGCATGCAAAGAAATAAGAGATACTTTGGCAAAATACAATGACCATGCTTTAGTAGTAGAAAGTACACATAAGCCATTAGGCTTTGTAGAAATTGGCAATTTATTCAGTCGAAAACCAAATGAAATTTTATCTGTAGATATGATGAAAGGTCATAAAGTCATAGCTATGTCAGCTATTGGAAATCCAGCTTCGTTTGAACAAACTTTAAATGATATTGGAGCTGTTATTACAGAAAGTTTGCGTTTCCCAGACCATCATGATTATACAGAAGAAGAAATAAGAGATGTAATGCATCAAGCGGAAGAGCAAGGTGCAGAAGCTATCATTATCACTGATAAAGATGCTGTAAAAATTCCTGAAACATTATTGTGTAAAAAACGACCTATACCAATTTACATCATTAGTATAGAAGTTACTTTTATCGATGAAACACAAGTTTTATTTGAATACTTGAAAGAAAAATTACCTAGATTGAAGGGATAAATATGAAAATTATTTGTGTAATACCAGCTCGTTATGCATCTACAAGATTACCAGGGAAACCTCTTGCTGATATAGCTGGAAAACCAATGATTGTACGTGTATATGAACGTGTATTAAATGCTACAAAACCAGCAGAAGTAATAGCAGCTGTTGATGATGAAAGAGTATATGAAGCTGTGGTCAAAGCTGGCGGAAAAGCTATAATGACAGCAAAAAATCATCCAACTGGTACAGATAGATTGGCAGAAGTAGCTCAAAAATGTACAGATGCAGATGTAATCATCAATGTTCAAGGCGATGAACCACTTATTGATCCACAGATTATTGATGATTTAGCACAAGAATTTTTAAATGATGAAAATTTAAAAATGGCTACAGTGAAGACTCCTATGAAAGAAGAAGAAAAAGCAAAATCAGGAAATGTAAAAGTAATTACAGATAAAAATGGTTATGCATTGTATTTTTCACGTTCTTTAATACCATATCCTCGTGAAGATACAGGAGTTGTTGTCTATAAACATATTGGAATTTATGGATATCGTAGAGATTTTCTGTTACAATATGCTAAAATGCAACCAACACCACTTGAACAAACAGAGTCTTTAGAGCAACTTAGAGCTTTAGAAAATGGTTATAAAATAAAAGTTATAGCCACAGATAAACATTTTGTTGGTGTGGATACAAAAGAAGATTTAGAAGAAGTAAATAAAATATACCAAGAAATGGAAAAAAATAAATAAATTAAAAAGTAAGGAAGTGTAGCTATGCATACAGTAAAAATTGGCAATTTTGAAGTTGGTGCGGGAAATCCATTAGTACTTTTAGCAGGTCCATGTGTATTAGAATCATATGAACGCTCTTTATATATTGGTAAAACTATAAAAGAGATAACTTCTCGACTTGGTATTCCTTATGTATTTAAAGCTTCATTCGATAAAGCAAATCGTTCCTCTTATAATGGATATCGTGGACCAGGACTAGAAGAAGGTTTAAAATGGCTTCAAAGTATTAAAGAAGAACTCAATGTTCCAGTAGTTACAGATATTCACAATGAAACACAAGTAGAACCAGTATCTAAAGTAGTAGATGTATTACAGATACCAGCATTTTTAAGCCGTCAAACAGATTTATTATATACAGCTGCAAAATCTGGCTGTGTAGTAAATGTAAAAAAAGGTCAATTCTTGGCTCCAGCAGATATGAAAAATGTAGTGAAAAAATTAGAAGAAGCTGGTTCTGAAAAGATTTTACTCACAGAACGTGGAGCAAGCTTTGGTTATAATAACTTAGTTGTAGATATGCGCTCTTTCCCTATCATGCGTTCTACAGGATATCCAGTTATTTTTGATGCTACACATAGCGTACAATTACCAGGTGGTGCAGGAACAAGTTCTGCTGGCAATCGTGAATATGTAGAATTCTTAGCTCGTGGTGCAGCTGGTGTAGGTGTAGATGGTTTCTTCATGGAAGTTCATGATAATCCAGAAGAAGCACTTTGTGATGGACCTAATATGGTTTACTTAGATAAATTAGAAGATTTATTAAAAGATTTAATCGCAATCAATGAAATAACAAAGAAAAAAATAAACAAATAAAATATTACTGGGATTTTTGAGAGTTAAATTGTGAGGTAATAATCATGATAAAAGAAAAGGCTATAGAAACACTTCAAATAGAAGCTGATGCGGTAAAAAAATTAATTAATCATATTGATGATGAATTTGAAACAATTGTAAATGCTATTTTAGCTTGTAATGGTCGCGTTATTGTAACAGGTATGGGAAAATCTGGCCATGTAGGTAGAAAAATAGCAGCTAGTTTGGCTAGTACAGGAACACCATCATTTTTTATGCATCCAGCAGAAGCTTTCCATGGTGATTTAGGTATGGTTACAGCTAATGATATGGTACTTGCTATTTCTAATAGCGGTGAATCCAATGAAATTGTAAACATCTTACCGATTATTAAACGCATAGGTGCAAAAATTATTGCCATGAGTGGTAGACGTGAATCTACACTTGGCAAAAATGCAGATTATTATATTGATATAAGTGTAGAGCGTGAAGCATGTCCATTAGGTCTTGCACCAACAGCTAGTACAACAGCAACTCTTGCTATGGGCGATGCATTAGCTATAGCACTTTTATCTTCACGTAATTTCACTGCTCAAGATTTTGCAGTATTCCATCCAGGTGGAGCACTTGGCAGAAGATTACTTTTAACTGTAGAAAATGTTATGCATTCAGGAGAAGATAATCCTGTTATTTCTGTGCATAAAACAGCAAAAGAAGCATTGTTCTTAATGACTGCAAAAGGATTAGGTGCAACTTCTGTTGTTGATGAAAATGGCAAATTCATTGGACTTGTAACAGATGGTGATATTCGCCGTATGCTTGCTCGTGGAGCAGAATTTTTAGATGAGCCAGTAGAAGATTTAATGACTAAAAATCCAGTAATAATCACAAAAGATAAAATGGCTGCTGAAGCACTCAGTATGATGGAAAAACATCAACCAAAACCAATTACAGTGCTTCCAGTAATTGATGTAGAGAAAAATGAACCAGTAGGTATAGTTCATCTTACTGATTTACTTCGTCAGGGAGTGGTTTAATGCAATATACACAAGATGCATTAGCACGAGCCAAAAATGTAAAAATGCTCATTTTAGATGTTGATGGAGTATTGACAGATGGCTCTATAGCCGTTGGCGATAATGGTGAATTATTTAAAACTTTTAATGTAAGGGATGGGCTAGGGATTACTCTAGCCCAAAAATTAGGGATAAAAACAGCTATTATCACAGGTAGAGAATCTAAGATGCTCGCTTATCGTGCTAGGGAATTAAAAATAAATGCTTTTTATCAAAATAAAAAAAATAAAGTTCCAGCTTATAAGGAATTATTGGCTGAATATCAATTAAAAGATGAAGAAGTAGCTTATATTGGCGATGATTTATTTGATTTAGCTGTAATGAAAAGAGTTGGATTTCCAGCAACTGTAGCTGATGCTACCGAAGAAGCAAAATCTGTATCTATTTTAATAAGTGATTTTGATGGTGGAAAAGGCGCAGTTCGTCAAATTATAGAATTTATTTTGAAAGCACAAGAAAAATGGCAAGCTGTTATTGATAGTTATTTAAATATAGAAGATGAAACAGATGCTAAAGAAGTAGAAAAAAATATTTCACAATAAAAGTTTATTTAGACATTAGAGGAATTAGAATGAAATATAAATTATTAAAATATTTTAGTGCTTTTTTATGTTGTTTATCACATAAAAATTTGCTTAGATTAGGGCATATACTAGGTATATTATATTTTCATTTAATAGCTAAAGAACGTAATCGTGCAGTTGATAGAATGATGAAATCCTTTAAAATAGATGAGGAAAAGGCAAAGAAAATTGTCAAAGATTCATTTATCAATTTAAGTCAAAATGTCTTGGAAATTTTATATATGCCAAGATTGAAAAAAGATGATTTTAAATATATAAAATTTGAAGGCTTAGACATTTTAAAACGTGAATATGCAAAAAATAGAGGTGTTGTAATTTTAACAGCACATATGGGTACATGGGAATGGCTTGCTGCTGGTCTTGTTAAAGCAGGTTTTTCTGTTACAGCACTTGCCAAAACACAGCCAGACTCTCAGTATACAAAGTTATTAGATGAATATCGTGCTCAAGTAGGGGTAGAAATATTTGCACGTGGTGCAGCTTCAGAGCTTTTGGCAGCTTCAAGAGCTTTGAAAAAAGGTCGTATTTTAGGCTTTTTAGCAGACCAAGATGCAGGTCCAGGTGGAGCGTTTATTGAATTTTTAGGTGAAGTATGCTCAACACCAATGGGTCCTGCTGTATTTGCTCGTAAATTTATGTCACCAGTTGTGCCAGCATTTATCATTCGTCAAAGTGATGGTACACATAAAATAGAAATTTATGAACCAATAGTATATAATGATACTGGAGATACAAATGCTGATTTGTATGATTTCACAGAGCGTATGACAAAAGTTATTGAAGAGCAAATCATAGCACATCCTACGCAGTGGATATGGTTCCAAAAACGTTGGAATACACGTCCTGAACAGCAGAAAGTAAAACATCATACCGTAAAAACTAAGGTGGTCAATAAATGACTAAAAAGGTAAATAAAAAAAATGCCATAGTTGTAGTTCTTGTCTTGTTGATGGTTAGTTTGATTTATTGGGCTTATGCTAGTAGACCAAAAGTTGAAGAAACACAAAATACACAGACAAATAAAGTTATGGTATATCACAATAATACTTTGAAAGAAGAAGTAAATGGTAAATTGATTTGGCAATGTTATGCAGAAACAATGACAGTAGACCAAGATTCACAGATGTTTACCATGGAAAAAGTAAAAGGTACTTTTTATCGTGAAGATGGAACAAGCATAGAAATAAATGCTCCTAAAGCGACATATGACCAGAAAAATAAAAATATTGAATTGGTTGATGGAATAGAAGCTAAATCAAGTGATGAATTGAAATTTAAAACAGATAAAGTCACTTGGAATGGTGAGCAAGGTATATTGACTTGTGAAGGAAATGTTGATATCAATAAGCCAGGTATGAGGGCAACAGCAGATAAGGCTGAAAGTAAAGATGCATTTACTAATTTCAAATTAATGGGTAATGCACATATTATAAAAGGAGATAATCAATAAATGAAAAAATATAGTAAGCTAAAAACAGCACTTGCTGTAGCTATTATGAGTTTTTCAATGATAAATACAGTTATTGCAGCAGATGCTCCTATTGAATTAAAAGGCGATGTAATAGAATATAATGCGCAGACAGATATGGCAATAGCTACAGGTGGCGTAACTATTATTCGTGATGGTGGCGTATTAACTGGCGGTCAAGCAACATATAATTTTAAAACACAGGAAGCCTCTATTACAGGTGGTGTAACTGCAAATAAAGATGATATGAACTTAAAGGCAGAAAGCTTGATTTCTAATGCTAATAAAGAAGTTGTAGCTAAAGGTTCTGTAGTATTGGTAAAAGCTGATAATACATTAACTGGAGAAGAAATACATTATAATCAAGCAACAAGTGATATATCTATGCCTTTAGGCGGAAATGCAACTGGACCACAAGCTGATATTCGCGGTGATGTATTATCAGGAAATTTGATGACAAATCAATATACAGCTACAGGTAATGTATATTTAAATAGCAAAACTAATGATGTACAATCCACAAGCGATACAGCAACTTATAGTGGCAATGGTCAAGATTTTAATTTTGTAGCTACAGGAAATGTAAATATTAAAAGTCCATCAAGAAATATTGTAACTAATAGTGATAATGCTACTTACAACAGTACAGAAAATGGTAAATTAGTACTTACAGGAAATGCAGTAGCTACTCAAAATGGTAATATTGTTAGAGGAAATACATTAACTGTTTATTTAGGAGACAATGTGAATATTAAATAAAATAGTTGATGGTTAGATGATAAAGATAGAAATGAGTGACACGTTTGCATATTGAAGTAAAAAATCTTATTAAAGAGTATAAAGGAACGCCTGCAGTAAGAGATGTTTCTTTGCATGTAAAGAAAGGTGAAATTGTAGGTTTATTAGGTCCAAATGGTGCAGGAAAGACTACAACTTTTTATATGATTGTAGGAATAGAAAAGCCAACATCAGGAAAAGTATTTATTTCTGATATTGATATTACTAGATTGCCTATCAATGAACGTGCAGATCTAGGTATAAGTTATTTAGCACAGGAAGCATCTATTTTTCGTAAATTGACAGTAGAGGATAATTTGCGAGCAATTTTACAAACTAGAAATTTATCCAAAAAAGAACAAGATAAAAAGATTGATGACCTTTTAGAAGAATTTAATATCACTCATATAAGAACTCGTTTAGGTATGCAACTTTCTGGTGGGGAACGTAGACGTGTAGAAATCGCAAGAGGTCTAGCACTAGAACCTCATTTCATTTTATTAGATGAACCCTTTGCAGGAATTGACCCTTTAGCAGTAGCTGATATTCAGGGAATTATCAGTTATTTAAAAGAACGTGGCATGGGAATTTTAATCACTGACCATAATGTAAGAGAAACTTTGCAAATTGTAGATAGAGCTTATATTATGAACAGTGGACAAATTCTTTTAGAAGGCGATAGCGATACAATTGCTAATAGTGAACTCGCTCGTAAGTTCTATTTAGGTGAAGACTTTAAATTATAGGAGAAGATGATAGATGCGTATTTTAGATAAATATATATTAAAAGAAACAATCATGACCTTTATCTTTGGCATCTGTGCATTTTCAGCTGTATTTTTAGGGTCAGGAACATTATTGAGAATTGCTCAATATATAACACAATATGGTGCATCTTTTTCAGCTATAGTGCGTTTAATCATCTATAGTTTACCAGGCATTATAGTGTGGACATTCCCAATGTCTATGTTGCTTGCAGCATTATTGACATTTGGTAGATTATCAGGCAATAGTGAAATTATTGCTATGAAGGCATGTGGTGTTAGTTTTAAACGATTAGTAACACCAGTTATAGCTTTTTCTCTTGGTGTTAGTATTTTTTCCATTGGCTTTAATGAATATGTAGTACCTGCATCTAACCAAGCTTATGCTGATTTAGTGCGATATGAAATTCAAGGAAATACATCTCCAGAATCTCAAGAGCATATAATTATCAAACAAATTCAAGATGGTAATATCCAAAGATTAGTATATGCTCGTAAATATGATGCTGAAACAGGAAATTTAGATAATTTATCTATACAGGAATTTGAACAAGGCAAAATGGTGCGTGTAGAAAACGCAGAATATGCTAAATGGAGTGTTGATGAATGGGTAATGTATAATGGTGTATTATATGATTTATCTCAACCAAACACAGAACGTATGATGAAATTTGACTCACAAGTTTTGCCAATAAATCAAACTCCTAAACAGATTATTAAAAGTCAGAAAAAACCTGATGAAATGACAATTAAAGAACTTCGTGAACAGATTAATATAATGAAATCTCAATATGTAGATACTAAAAAATTAGAGATAGAATTATATCAACGTTTTACAGTGCCAATGGCTAGCTTGATGTTTGCTTTAATTGGGGCACCACTTGGCATTCAGCCAAATCGTAGTTCTTCTTCTATCGGTTTTGGTATAAGTATTATAATTATTTTCATTTACTATACTTTGATGACTTTAGCTGGTGCAATTGGACAAAATTCCTTTATTCCGCCAGTTATAGCTGTTTGGATACCTAATATTGTAACTTTGATAGCAGGTATTTATTTAATTCGTAAAGAATCAAAATAAAATAATAAGTAGGTGGTATGAACCGTGTATGGCATTATGCTGATTGTCGTATTAGTTTTAACCGGTGGCGTAATCGCTTTCATTGGCGACCGCCTAGGCAGTAAAGTTGGCAAGAAAAAATTATCATTATTTGGTTTAAGACCAAGACATACATCTATTTTGGTAACAATTATCACAGGTATATTGATTACAACTGTTACCTTTGGTATATTGGCGATTGCTTCTAAAGATGTGCGTACTGCTCTTTTTGGTATGGATAAATTAAAGGCAGAATTGAATGATAAACAATATGCCCTTGAAGAAGCTTCAAATGATTTAGCTAGTGTAACATTTGATTTAAATACAACAAAAGAAGAATATGCTAAATCTAAAAAGGATTTAGAAGAAACTCAAGAGGACTTAGAAATTGCCCAGCAAGCGGCTGAACTTCTAAGACAAGAACAAGTTGCTCTGCAAAATAGAAATCAAGAATTATGGTCAGATAACCAAACTTTGATAGAAAATAATCAAAGCTTAGCTCAAAATAATCAATTTTTATTAGCTAATAATGAAAGTTTGAAAGCTGATAATTTAGAATTGGAAAAAACGAATAATGACTTGCAAGAAGGTATAGAAAATATTCGTGAACGACCAATAATTTATCGTGTAGGCGAATTGTTGGCTAGCGGTGTAATTAAAAAGACTGATGACCCAGTAAAAATTCAAAATGATTTAAATCAAATCATAGCATTAGCTAATAGTAAAATAATTGATAGATTGGGAACAGAAGGCTCTAAAGATGGCGTTTGGATTTATCCTATCGAATATCAAAAAGCGATGGATAGATTAAAGCAAGCTAAAGGAGATACAGTTATTCGCCTTATTGTAGCTGCTAATTTAGTAAAAGGTGATCCTGTATTGACTGAATTAGAGATGCATCCTAATCGTGTAGTTTATCAAGAAAATGAATTTGTATATCAAAAGATATACAATGTTCCTATTGATGGTAGTAATAGTGAAATGTTGATAAGCGATTTTCTACGTAATGTGAATATGACAGCTATAAATAATGGTATTTTGCCAAATCCTTTGACTGGTACAGTTGGTGTGATAAACGGCAATCAGATATATGCCATTGAAAAAGCTTTAGCTGAAAATAGAGGTAAAGATGTTTTAATTAGTGCCTTTGCAGCTGCTGATACAGAAGTTTTAGGACCATTGCGTTTGCATATCTATTTAAAAAATGAAACAGAGCAAGAGATTAATCATGAATGATGAAATTTTAGCTATTGATCCAGGTAGAGAAAAAACAGGCATAGCTATTTTAAAGAATAGTGATGTTTTAGAGCATAAAATAATTAATTCAGAAGAATTAGTGCAAATAATAAAGTCTTTACTGGAGAAATACATTATTAAGACGATCGTCATGGGAAATGGTACGAGCAGTAAGAAAAAATATGATTTATTAAAACGAGAATTTATAGATAAAGATATAGTTTTAATAAATGAATATCGAACAACAGATGAAGCCAGAAAATTATATTTTCAGGAAAATCCACCTAAAGGCTGGAAAAAATTAATTCCTTTAGGTATGCAAGTACCACCAGTGCCTGTTGATGATTATGCTGCTATTGTTATCGGTAGGAAATATTTAAAGGATAATAAATAATTTTAGATTTTGAGACTGTATTTTAGAAATTAGATGAAATTATTTAGTCTAGTTTTTAAAATACAGTTTTTTTATAAAGTGATTGTATATGTATGTATAAACATAAATACAAATATGACTTTTGTCACTTATTTTTATGCCTGGCTTAATGCTATAATGATAGAAGGTGATATAGATGAAGCGTTTTTATAAGAATATGACATATATAATAATTTTTTTTATGCTATTAATAATTTTTACAGTTACATACAATATATACACAACGCCTATTGCTAAACATAAAGTTTTTGGCGTTAGCTATATGACAATGAATAATCCGTTTTATAAAATAATCAATAATGAAATTTTAAAAGTAGTAGAGAAAAATAATGATGCCTTGATTACTTTAGATCCAGAATTAGATGTAGATAAGCAAAATGAGCAGATATATAAATTTATAGACCAAAAAGTAGACGGAATTTTTATAAATCCTATTGATTTTGAACAAATAGAGCCAGCTTTGCAGGCTGCAAAAAGGGCAGATATTCCCGTAATTATTATAGATGCTCCAGTTAGTGATGAAAGTTTAGTGAATTGTACGATTGTTTCGGATAATTATGATGCTGGTGTTCAATGTGCAAAAGATATGATGGAAAGATTAGATAGTGCAAATATTGTTCTATTGAAACACACAACAGCAAAATCAGCAAAAGAGCGAATTGAAGGTTTTTTGAGTGTAATTGATAATAATGAAAAATATAAAGTTATAAACGAAGCTGAATGTGATGGGCAATTGGAGATTGCTATGCCTAAAATGCAAGAAATTATTGAAGAAACACCTGATATAGATGTGGTAATGGCGTTAAATGACCCAAGTGCTTTAGGTGCATTGGCTGCCTTAGAAAAAAATAATAAAAATGATGTAATGGTATATGGAATAGATGGTACGCCAGAGATAAAAGCTTTGATTGGCAGAAATCAAATGATAGTCGGCACGGTAGCTCAATCGCCTATCAAAATGGGGCAAATAGCTGTAGAAAATATGTATAATATTTTAAATGGCAAAAAAATAGAAAAAAATATAATAATACCTATTTCGCTAATAAACAAAGAAAATTTATTTAAATATGATGAAGATAGGTGGCAATAATGAATAGAACATATGGATTATTTTTCTTTATTGTTAAAAATACGATGTTTATTTTAAACGTAATAATTGTTTTATTTTATGTAGCGGTTATTGCAATTACAACAAAATATATCATTGGAAATGATTTGGCGAGAAGTTTTCTTGATAAAGTAATGTATATGCCTACGGCTCCAGTATATATTATTAGTGGGTCTGTTGGTTTATTACTTTGTTTAGCTTATTGCGTTTATTATCGAGAGTTTAATAATATAAGAAATAAAACAATAAATTACTTATATAGTTTGTTAGAAGTAGTAATTTCAGTAATACTTATTTTTTTAATATATTTATCATATAATGGAATAATTTTATTTGTTTTTTGTGATTGTATGTATCATTTGAAAAAAGGCTTGAAGTATCAGGTCTTATTAGTTGCATTAGGTCTTATATATTTATTGGCAAATTATGAAATAGTTACATATTTTTATCCTTTAGTTAATATAGAAGAATATTTCCTAGTCTATGATGCTAGCATAAGAAATTGTTTAATAATCATAAAGAGATTATTAGAAGGCTTTAATATAATATTGTTTATAATTTTTATGATTATTTATATCTTGAAGCAGATACAAGAAAATGAGTATATCAGTAAAAAATTATCCATGGTGGCAATGATAAATAAAAAAATGCAAAAATATGTTATTGTTACAGAAAAATTTGGTGAAAAAAATGAACGCAAGCGTTTGGCTAGAGAACTTCACGATACGATAGGACATGCTTTGGCAGGAATGGCTGTGGGCGTTGATGCTTGTATTACCATGATTGATAAAAATCCGCAATTGGCAAAAGCACAATTAAAGATAATCTCTAAAGCTATACGTAAAGGAATGAAAGATGTTAGAAATTCACTAAATAAGATGCGACCGGATTTTTTACAGCAGTATAGATTAAAAGAAGCTATCGAAAAAATGAAAGAAGAGATATCTGATGTAACAGATTTGAAGATAAATTTAAATTATCAGATTGATGAAATTGGTTTTGATACTAAGATAGAAGATATCTTATTTAGAGTTATTCAAGAAAGTATAACAAATAGTATACGACATGGATTGGCTACAGTTGTGGATATTGATATCTACAAAGAAAATAATTTATTATGTTTAAAAATCAAGGATAATGGTAAAGGTTGTAAGGCTATAAACTATGGTTTTGGTCTAAAACAAATGGTAGAGAGAGTTTCTCAGATAAGAGGAGATATAAATTTTTATAGTGAAAATGGTTTTACAACTGAGATAAAAATACCTTTATAGAGTAAAAATTTTATAAAGAAGGAGAGTTATTGGAAGAGATAGTTCCAATAACAATTGCGAAAATGATAAAAGTATTAATAGCAGATGACCAAGAATTGATAAGAGAGTCGTTAAAGATAATTTTAGGTGCACATGATAATATTGAAATTGTTGGTGTTGTGGGCAATGGATATGAAGTATTAGAAACGCTGAAAAAGCATAAAGTGGATATCATTTTAATGGATATAAGAATGCCTAAAATGGACGGTGTATATTGTACTAAGGTCGTAAAAGAACAGTATCCAGAGATAAAAATAGTGATATTGACAACTTTTGATGATGATGAATATATATTTAGTGCTTTAAAATATGGTGCAAGTGGTTATTTATTAAAAGATGTAGGTATGGAAGAATTATATGAAGATATTATGGTTATCTATAATGGCGGAGCTTTGATTAATCCAGATATAGCTACAAAAGTAGTAAGTATGTTTTCTAATATGTCGAGAAATAGAAATTTAATTATTAATGTTGAGGAAAATTGTCTAGATGAATTATCTAAAAATGAGTGGAAGATAGTTCAAAATATAGGATTGGGTTTATCAAATAAAGAAATTGCTAAGAAAATGTTTTTATCTGAAGGTACAGTCAGAAATTATTTAAGTTCCATTTTATCTAAATTAAATTTGCGAGACCGTACGCAATTGGCTATTTGGGCTGTACAGACAGGTCAAATTGCAAAGGATTTTGACAATGATTAAGAAAGTTATAATAAGTTTTATAGCTATAGTATTTACTTATGTAGCTGTAACAAATTTATATACGAATAAGGTAGTAATACATTTAGGTATATTTGTAGGAAATTGGGAAGTACCAAATGGAAATGATTATAAAATTATAGATGATGCTATAGCTCGTTTTGAAAAATTACATCCTAATGTGGAAATTGAATATGAAAGTGGTATTTTAAAATCAGATTATTCGTTGTGGTTAGCCAATAAAATTGTAAATGGTGAAGAACCTGATGTATTTATGATTGTAGATGAAGATTTTAATACGCTTAGTTCTTTAGGAGTTTTAAAGGATTTAACAGAAGAAATAGAAAATGATAAGACCTTTAATAAAGATGATTATTATGAGAGTACTTTAAAAGCTGGTCAATATGAGCATAAACAATATGCTTTGCCATATGAAAGTAATCCTATGTTGATGTTTGTAAATAAGACTTTATTAGAAAAAGAAAATATACCCATACCAGAAAATGATTGGACTTTAGATGACTTTTATAATATTTGTCAACAAGTTACAAAAGATACTAATGGTGATGGTGCTATCGACCAGTATGGTTGTTATAATTTTAGCTGGTTAAATTCTATGTATAGTCATGGTATAAGATTATTCGATGAAGATGGAAAAGAATGTTTTATCGATCAAGATGAAGCGAAAGAAGCAGTTATTTTCGTAGAAAAATTAAATAAATTAAATCAAGAACATATCATTACTAAAGAGGAATTCAATACAGGAAAAGTAGCTTTTGCTCCTATGTCTTTTGCCCAATATCGTACATATAAACCATATCCTTGGAGGGTAAAAAAATTCTCTGACTTTGAGTGGGACTGTATAAAGATGCCATTAGTTGCTTCAAATGATAGAGGTAGTGAAATTTCTTCATTATTGATGGGAATATCTTCGAGAAGTAAAAATGCTGATATAGCTTGGGAATTTTTGAAAATGCTCACTTATGAAAAAGAAACACAAAAGGATTTATATAAGTATTCACAAGGGATTTCTTCTTTAAAATCAATCAATAAATCTGAAGATATTGTATGCCTTTTAGGTAAGGATAATAAAGAAAATCAGATAAATGTAAATCTTTTAGATGAAGTTATGAATAAAACTTTAGAACATAGTAGATTTAAAAAATATAATCAAGCTTTGAATTTAATTGATATAAAAATCAATGATATGATAAGAAATAAAAGCGATATTGATATAGGTTTGTTGGAATTACAAAAGGATATAAATAAGTATTTAAATGAATAATGAGAAATAGTGTTATACTGTTTTGGGTAATAATAGTAGCTTAAAATTCTATTTTTAGGCTACTATTTTTTATTGCTTATAATGAATGAAATAAAATTGTGACAAATGTAATGCTCATTTAGTGATTGTAGACATATGATTATTTTCGTCAATATTGATAGAATAGTTGATGTAAAGAGAATTATTAGAAAATATAAAAAATGAAGGAGCAACTACTATGAAGTATGTAATATTAGTTAGCCATGGAAAATTTGCAAATGGCTTAAATGATGCTTTATCTATGTTGGCAGGAAATAGAGAAGATATCTTATCTGTTGGTCTTGAAAATGGGAAAAGCGTAGATGAATTTGCAGCATTATTCACTGAAAAAGTAAAAGATATTTCAACTGATGATGAAGTTATTTTACTAGGTGATATAATCGGTGGCTCACCACTTACAAATGCCACAAATGTTTTAGTTAATAAAGGAATAAAAACAGTTATTTTAGGCGGAATGAATTTACCATTAGCTTTGACAACTGTTTTGATGAAAGACACTGTTTCTTTAGATGAAATAGCAGACCAAGTTTTAGAACAGGCTCGTATGGCTATGCAAGAATTTAAAATAGTAGAAGAGTCTGAAGATGATATTTAATTTTAGGTAATTATTTTAGGAGGTTTTTATAATGTCAGTTTCATTTATTCGTATTGATGACCGTATGATTCATGGTCAAACTTGTACTCGTTGGGCTAGAGAATATCCTTGTGATGGATTAATCGCTGTAAATGATAAAGCAGCAAAATCCGATGTATTAAAAGCAGCTTATAAAGCAGCTAGTGGTAAAAAAACTTTTGTTTGGACTGTAGAAGATTTCAAAAAGAAAGCTCAAAAAGTTTTAGATAGCGATACACGTTATTTCTTAATGACTAAAGACCCTATTGATATGAGAAAAATTTTAGTTGAACAAGGTTTTAAATGTGGTATTACAAAAGTAATCGTAGGTCCATGTAATGACCGTGAAGGTTCAACAACACTTGGAAATAATCAGTCTATTACTCAAGAAGAAGCACAAGCTTTAGAAGATATCAGTAAAGCTGGTTATAGCATAGAATTTTCTTTATTACCAGATGTTTCTATTGGTAATTGGGATAAATTCAAAGGTAAATTTGGTTTTTAATTAGATTGTATATAAGATGAATTGGAGGGAGTTTCATGGAAATAAGTTGGCTCCAAGCCATTATATTAGGTATATTTGCTTGTTTAGCTAGTATGCCTGGTATGGGTGGTACTGTAATTGGTAACTATACATTAGGTCGTCCACTCGTTGGGGGCTTAGTTTGTGGTATTGTTTTAGGTGATATTCAAAGCGGTATTTTAATTGGTACTGCAATGCAGGTTGTATACATAGCACTTGTTACTCCAGGTGGTACAGTTTCTGCTGATGTTCGTGCTGTAAGTTATATTGGTATTCCTCTTGCAATGATAGCTGTTAAATCTTTAGGTCTTGATCCAGCAAGTCCAGCAGGTATTGGTTTGGCTACTTCATTTGGTTCCATGGTAGGTACACTTGGTACAGTTTTATTCTATGGTACTGCTACTATAAACCTTGCATGGCAACATATTGGTTGGAAAGCTGTTGAAGAAGGTAATTTCCATAAATTATATTTCGTAGATATGGGTCTTCCTTGGATTTCTCATATTATATGTTCTTTCATTCCAACTGTAGTTATGTGTTTATATGGTCAAGATGCTGTAGAAGCTATTAAAACTTATTTACCAATGGATGGTATTGCAATGCAGACATTATTCACAGTAGGTGCATTACTTCCATCAGTTGGGGTTGCTATCTTATTAAAACAAGTTGTTAATGATGTTATGGATTTCATTCCGTTTTTCTTAGGTTTTGCTTTAGCTGCAGGTTTAGGATTAAACTTAATAGGTGCTGCTATCGTTGGCGGTATGTTTGCAATTATCAATTATAAAATTCAAATGCTTCGCATAGAAGCTAAAAAAGCGGCAGCTAGTGGTGCAACAAGCTATGATGATGACGATGAGGAGGATATTTAAATGGAAAAGAAAATTTCTAAGAAAACACTAAATAAATCTTTTAGAAATTGGTACTATGGACATTTAACATGTTTCTCCCAAGAACATATGCAGACTTTTGGTTATTTATGTGCTATGTTGCCAATTATCGAAGAATTATATAAAACAAAAGAAGAACAGAAAAAGGCAATGCAGACATATACAGCATTCTTTAATACAGAACCACAGGTTGGTAGTGTAGTTGTAGGTATTACTGCAAGTTTGGAAGAAGCAAAAGCTAATGGCGCAGATGATATCAATGCAGAAACAATTAATGGTCTTCGTGCAGGTCTTATGGGACCACTCGCTGGTATCGGTGACTCCTTAGTAGTAGGTACATTAATTCCAATTTTATTAGGTATTGCAATGGGTTTATCTACTGGCGGTTCACCAATCGGGGCGATCTTCTATATAATCGTTTGGAACTTACTTATTACTTGGGGTATGAGATTTTTATACTTCAAAGGTTATGAACTCGGTGGTAAAGCAATTGATTTCTTAGTTGGTGAAAGAGCTACAGCTATTCGTGAATCTATCGTAATGTTAGGTACTATCGTAATTGGTGCTGTTGCTGGTACTTGGATTAATATTAGAACAGGCTTCACTATGACTGCCGAAGGTGCAGATAAACCATTTTTAGTACTCCAAGATACATTAAATGGCGTATTCCCTAATATTTTATCAGCAGTATTTGTTATCTTCTGTTGGTATTTATTGACTAAGAGAAATATGTCACCAATTTATGTTATGCTTTTATTAGTAGTTATTGCTTTTGTTGGTGTATTAGTTGGTTTCTTCGATACAGGATTAACTTATTGATGAAAGGTGATTTTTTATGCAGAGCAAAATGAAACAAGCTTATATTGGAGAAATACAATATCAAACTAAGATGTTGAATAATTTAAAAGTTTGGCTTAGAAATATGATAATGCTTTCTTCTATATCATTAATATTGATTTTATTTGGAGATGAGATGTATTCTTTCTTATCAACTGTAGGTATAGTATTAATGGTTTTAAGTGTAATAGCTTGTTTGATATTGAGCTTAGGCATAAAAAATGGACAAGATAATATTAATAAATTGATTAACTATATAGAGAAATAACAGCAATAAAAGGCTATGATGAATATAATTTTCCCCCATCTAAATATTATTCATCATAGCCTTTTTAGAGTTTAAAATGATTTTATTTTAAGTGGGTGATAATATGGAATGGAAAATAGTCTTTTCTGATATTGATGGAACAGTGTTAAATTCTAAACATGAATTATTAACTAGTACAATTGAAGCTGTACAAAAATTAGCTTTAAAAAATATACCATTTGTATTGGTATCAGCACGTATGCCTAAAGCTATGAAATTAATTCTTGATGAAATGAATGTAAAAATGCCAATGATTAGTTATGGTGGGGCTTTAGTTGTAGATGAGCAAAATCAAATTTTACATGATGATAAAATTAATAAATTAGATACGAAAGCTATTATTGATGAAATGGAACTATTATGGTCTGATGATGTAGTAATAAATTATTATAGTGATGATAATTGGTTTGTAAAAGATGAAGATAATAAAGCTGTAAAAAGAGAAGAAAATATCACTAATGTAAAAGCCAGTCAAGCTGATTTTAAAGAATTGATAAATAAAGATATATTGCCTAATAAAATATTATGTATGACAAAAGCAAATATTAGCTCAAAAATAGAAGCTGTTTTGCAAGAGAAGTTTCCACAATTAAATATAGTGCGTTCAAGTGATATTTTAATTGAAATTATGAATAAAGATGTAAGTAAAGCAAATGGTATCGAAGTATTATTGCATCATTTAAATATAACACCTGAACAAGCTATTGCCTTTGGAGATAATTATAATGATTTAGATATGTTGAAATTGGTAGGAAGAGGAGTAGTTATGCAAAATGCTCCAGAAGAAATCAAAAAACAAATGAAATATATAACAAAATCTAATAATGAAGATGGCATCTATGAATATCTGCAAAAACTTGATTTAGTATAAGAGGAGATGAAAAAGATGTTATGGGAAAATAGACAATCTAATTATGATAAATATCCTAAAATAAAGATAAAAGAAATAGATGAATTATCTAGTGAAGCTTATGAAGGTTATGCAGATATTTTGACATACTCCCCATGCCTAAATGCAGGGGATTCTTGGATACAAACGATACTTGCCTACTAAAATAGCAGGTCTTACTATAT